>QKGJ01000094.1 GCA_003251275.1 Ignavibacteria bacterium | reverse complement strand
GCCGATCCAATGCTGGTGCGCGTTCCCCATTGGATGGTCTATTCTATAGGAGCTCTTAGTGGAATCATTGCGAAGATGTCTGGGAGCAAGGTGCTTTTCAACATCCAGAAGGCGAGGGAATGTGTGCAGCCAGCATGGGTCTGCTCCATCCGGAAAGCAACAAATGAATTAGGTTTTTGCCAGCGGATTTCTCTGGAAGAAGGGATGGCCACGACTTACGAGTGGTACAAACGAAACGGGTTATTGTGAACGAGCTGGAGAGTTTTCATAATTTCAGGGTACCGCTTGTGAGTTTGACGAGGAGGGAAGCTTCATTGTGCGTGCAGGGCATGAAACGTACACCTATCGGTGCTCCGCGACAAACCAACTCGAGCTAACTTTAATATCAATATTGTTACCGGTGATCCAGTGGTCTACCACATGAATTTATTCGTGGAACCGTGAATAACGGGTGTGGCGATACTAACGGTACGATAGCTCCATCCGGTTTCCCTGCACTTAGTCAATTATGGTCGCTGTGAGTCCTTTCTCTTTTGCGATGCGTTCGTGAAGATCTTGCAAATCTTTCTTTCCAAGTTTCTCATAGATGCGCCCAAGATACAAATGTGGCTGCACAAAGTCGGGATCTTGCCTTAGGGCCTCAAGAAAGCCCTCTTCCGCGTTGCCGAGATTTCCACCTTTGAATGCTGTATAAGCTTCCAACGCCAGCTGTAAGGAAGAATCAGGGATGATATTTGAAAGCCGGAGCGCTGAAGAGTCTAATCCATCTAAAGGTTGGTTCAACTGGACAGCTCTCAGCATGGCCAATTCAGAGAGGATGACAGATTGTTTTGCTGAAATTCTAGAGTAGTAGATCATAATGGGTCGAATGTGTGCAGCTGTCCGCTCCTCGTACGAGGCTTGGAGAAACCCCCTTTTTGTTTGGTTTATGATTCGAGTATTCCCCGGGTCAAAGGTATATGTAAATTGATTTGCGTAGGGGTTCATTAGCGATCGCTCATCAAGAACATGTACAGCCCCGAAGAGATGACCGATTTCGTGGACGAGAACGAATACGTTTTCAAGTGTATTCCAACGCCCGGCGCTAGTCCACCATGGAATCTCTTTTACAATCGCAGTATTCTCCATCCAACTTGCTAGTCCAGTGTTCAGTCTGTTCCAGCTATACCGAATAGTATTGTCAAATGTCACTGCTACAACAAATACATCCTTTAGATCTCTTGTGAGTGCGCGTAGGTTTGTCAACCCCGCGTACAACGATTCATTGCCAGTCGCATGCCATTCACGAGCCTCGTGAAGGTAAAGCTGAATGTCAAAAAGATTCTTCAATATGTCGTTTGCAAATATGACCCTTGTGCTAATGATGTCTTTCCATTGGTCTCCATACAGTGCTCGAAAATTGTCATCAGCATAGACGACTAGTGGAAAACGATATTTCGCCGGAGGTATGTTCCCATCAACGGCGTTGGGCACTGTCCTGAGGGCATTGGTAAGGGCTCGGGCAATGATCATTCGACCGGGTTCGTTGAAGAACCTATCCGCAATAAGTTTGTCTTCAAAAATTTGTCCGGTTGCTGTTGCCGAGGTGGAGAGAATTGTTTCGTGGGTAGCTGTCAGCACAAGCGTGATTGACAGGGAGAATCTGGCCATTTTTCCACCGAAGTAGTTTTTGCTTTTTTGCGATCTTAAATATCCTTTGGTGGAGTCCCACGCACCTAGCGCAATAGCTATTAGATCGACAGGCAATTGTCTTCTTGCAATCGTATCCTTGATAGCTTCAACGATGACATCCTCCTCATTGGAAGTTGGATTATTATCGATTCGGACAATTCTATAGCCGCGTGTGAGGAACTCCAGAGAGACCATATCAGCAAGCATCGTCTCTACCGGTTGGCTCTCATCCGACGAACCGACGCAAATGCCCACGGTATGCACATTCTCAGGATTGAACGGAGATGCATGAGCATTATCAAGGGGTAACAGTCCGACGATGATCAAACCGAAGGAGCTCATTGCCAAGAATCGACTCATTCTTCGCTGCTTTATCTGTGCGAAAGTCAATTTCCATGTCATATTCTCTCCTCCTTTTCTAAAATAACTGCCCGAAGTTCAAATACAATCCTGTCGTTTCACGGCTGAACCCAAGATCAAAGCGGACAACAAAATTGTCCATGATGAGCCGTAGACCCACCGTCAGATTGTTCGGCCATGACACTAGGTCGGCCTTTCCAAGCGAACTCCATACTTTGCCGATATCCCATCCAGCAACTCCTGCGAGCCGCCAGAGGAGAATGAATCGGGTCTCAAAATTTATGATAATGGAAGCTCTGTCGAGGAATCTGTCCTGAGGATAGCCGCGCAATGAGTTCACCCCGCCAATCGGCAGAAGTATTTGAAGCGGGAGATTCTTTCCGTATATCTGCTGCACTCCGAGTCGTCCAGCAAACACGATACCGTGGAGTGGAATGTACCCCTGCGTGAAAAATGCGAAGCGTGAGAAAGATGTCGTACTTGAACTCCATTGAGGTGCCCACTCACCTTCTCCAAGAACAACCGTTCCTGTTGTGGGATTGACAAAACTGTTTCTCGTGTCGTATCGAAGGGAAAGGACAAGGGAGATCGATGTTGCACGGGGTGTGCTGGTTCGCATCTGCAAGGCTAGATTGCCCAACGGGTCGATACTTGAAATCCTGATTGACCGGTATCGGAGAACGACTTGTCCGACAACAGTCGGTGTAAAACCTCTGCCCGCGGTGATGCTGATTTCAAGAGGAGTCTTGGTGTAGGTCTCGCGTGTAGTATACGAAGATGAATTTCCTACTCCGAAATAGTTTGCGTTGACCAGTTTGTCATAGTCAATGAGAAAATCGAGCGCCAGGGGATACAATGTCCTTTGCCGCAGTTCAATGTCGGGGAATGAAGCGACGAGGCGGTACCACCGCTCGCCTTTTGTGCTGTGGAAGAGTACCAGGTCAAAGGATTCCGATAACGAAAAGTGGTCGAGAAAGAAAGCTTTCACCCCATAGCCGAAACCAACGTCGGTGTCGTAGGAAAGGATGGGGAAGAACTCAACATCTTTTCTTTTCTGGCCGGCCGAGTCTGGAGATTCGGTTTCTTGACCATACAAAAAGTGAAGCCAGGAAGAGGCTATAAGGACGATTATGAGAGCGTTTCTCACAACGGTGAACCTCGTGCCGGGAATTACATCTTTCTCTGGAGTTGCCTTACTTTACAAAACGATAACCTGATGTATGCACGGTTTGAATATGTTCCGGCGCCGAATGGTCATCTTCTACCTTTTTCCGCAGCGACAGGACATAGTTATCAACCGTCCGGGTTGTCGGAAATTGTTCGTAGCCCCACACTTCATTCAGCAGCATATCCCGCGTAACAACTTCTCCCTCGTGTTGTATGAGATATTTCAATACTGCAAACTCTCGCGAGGAGAGTGTGAGTTTCTTTCCCTGCTTCTTCGCAATCTGCTTCTTGAAATCCACGTGGACATTGGAGAAAGAATATTCGTCAATGTCCTTTACAATGTCGCGGTCGCGCCGCAGGATGGCCTTCACACGTGCTTCCAGTTCACGGAGGCTGAATGGCTTGGTGACGTAGTCGTCGGCTCCCATTTCGAGGAGAAGCACCTTATCCAGTTCTTTTTGCCGGCTGCTCAGGACGAGGACAGGAGTTTCGATTGCCTGTTTACGAATCTCCCTGCACACGTCCGAACCGTCAATATCGGGGAGAATAAGGTCGAGAATGATCAGGTCGATATTCTCGCGGCGTGCCAGTTTTACACCATCCTCGCCGAGAGAGGCGGAAAGAAATTTGTACTGCTGTTGACCAAAGCCTTCTTTGATTCCATGCACGATGGCAGGGTCATCTTCGATGATAAGAATGGTCTTCATGATCGGGCTCCTTTGCTGTTCCCGGTAATTCGATACACGGTGATAGGCGTGCTGATGTTCTTGACATGTCGTGCCCCAACGCGTTGCACCTTGATGGTCATCTTGCCATGAATGGCATCATGCACACTTTCGGATACCGCAATGGTATCCGGCTTTGCCAGCTGCTGAAGTCTGGCCGCAATATTGACCGCGTCCCCGCGAATTCCTCTTTTGTATTCTATGACGTCTCCCAGATGCATCCCGATCCGTACATGAATGCGCTCAGGCCCTCTCTTGCCGGTATTGTAGTCTTTCAAGGAAGCGAGAATTGCAACGCCACAGCGCACTGCCTGCACAGCGCTTGCGAACGTGACGAGATACGCATCGCCAATAACCTCAACGATAGTTCCTCTATACCGGCGGACGACACGGCTTATTTGCGCATCGTGCTTCCGTAAGAGATTGATTGCAAGGCTCTCGTCTTCGTGCATCGTTCGTGAGAATCCCTTCATATCAGTAAACATGATTGCCCTGAGCAATCTTCTTTTCTTCGCTGCGGTCTGTCCTGTGTCCCGCTCCCGAAGACGATGTCGTTCCCGTAGTTGAGCCCGCACACGAGCGAGAACTTCGTTTGAGTTAAATGGCTTGGTGACGTAATCATCGGCCCCTGCCTCAAGTCCGAGAACTCTGTCCACCGTCTCCGTTCGAGCGCTAATCATGATAATTGGAAAGACATCGCCACGTGATCGTATTTGACGGCATACCTCGAGCCCGTTAATGTCAGGGAGATTTATGTCCAGCAAAGCAAGGTCGAACATTTTTGCCCGGCTTATCTTCAGAGCTTTGCGGCCAAGGGAAGAAGTGACAACTTTGTAGTCTTCACCCTGGAGAAGATCGGAAAGCCCATCCCGTATTGCAGGATCGTCCTCGACAATAAGTATTCTGCTTTTGCCGCTCATCTCAGTTTTTTTCTCAGTGGAAACATGAGAGTGAATGTGCTCCCCTTTCCCGGTTTACTTTTTACCTTCACCTTTCCATCGTGAGCATCCATGATGTGTTTTACTAATGAGAGTCCGAGCCCAACACCTCGTTTTTCGTATTTCTCTTTCGCCCCACGATAGTAGCGTTCGAAAAGGTGGGGGATCGCGTCTGATGGAATCCCGCGACCCTGATCATGGACATCGCAGATGGCCTTTAGCGCCACCGACTTTAGGGATACTCGTATGAATCTTTTTCGTCCGTAGTATTTGATTGAATTCCCAATCAAGTTAGTCAACGCCAGGTGTATCGCATCGGGATCGGCATCGATGGGGAGGGGCACCTTGCCAGCACGAAAGACCCACCGGAACTCGTTCTTCTTGAGAAGGTATTCCATCGTCTTTACTGCCTTGCCAGCTATCTCCCGGAGATCGGTCTGTTGAAAATTGTAGACCTGCCCGCCACTTTCAATTCGTGCCGTGTCAAGAATGTTCATGACCATGCGATTCAGACGCTCGACTTCGCCATCGATTATTTTGAGATGTTTTCGCGTCTTCGCGTCGACCTTTCGTGGGGGTCGCTGGAGAAGTTCAGCGTGGATCTTGATGCCCCCCAATGGCGTCTTAAACTCGTGGGATACGTACTCCACGAAGGCTGTCTTCAGATCATTGAGTTCCTGAAGGTGACGTGCCTCAGCCTCCTTCGTGACCAGATCCTGCTGGAGTCGAATTCGCTCGATATCAAGAGCAGCCTGAAACGAAACATTGCGTAGAAGGTCAACATCCTCAACAGTAAAACGAGTGCCTGATTTCTTCCTACCCAAGACAAGAAAACCCACAAAGTGAGAGCTTTCTGACACCATTGGAAATATGAGGGCGAGTCCCCAGCGATCAAACATCGGTGCATCAGCAGACTCATGCGGAACTCCTGGTTCAATGCAATCATTCAGGGCTACAGGAAGATCCAGACCTGTCTTGAGTCGCTCCGGCGCAAAAGTAAGACCTCGACGTTCAAGCAACGGCATGTTCACGTGCGCGATGCATCGAAGACGATTCGTTACAGGGTTGAGTAGGATGAATCCAATTCGTTCTACCGGGATGAGAGACCCCGTCTCATGAACAAGGAGGTTTCCCAGCTGGGTTATTCCCACAGAGTATTTCATCATCTCTAGAAATCGTCGTTCAGCCTCGCGGAAATTGTATCGAACTCTGAAGAACCGGCGGTCAACAAATCCCTGAACTCGCTTGCGTGCAGGTTCGAAAAGAACCGCCGTCAAGACCGCGGCGATGGCATACACACCCGAAGTGAAAGAGCCAACAACGAGAGCAATCACGGCCACGAAGGCAAGATAGGAAGACAATACGACTGCGATTGCAAACGCATACACGGTAGTGCGGTTGATGACAACTTCAACATCGAGGATGTGATACCGGATGAAGGAGATGGCAAACGCAGCCGGAATAATGATGAAGAAAACCAACGTGTACTTTTCCGGAACAAGACTTGCCGGCCCAAACAATTGGGGTATGAGTATTAGAACGACAAATGGCGCCGGACCAATGGAGAGTGCCCATAGAATCCACTGGAGTTTCCTGCGCTCTTCGACGGAGCTGGTGGTTCGGTATGAATGAATGAAGTTAAGGACGCCGAGAACGATGCAGCCGATGATACAAAGATGGAAGAGATGAAACCACGGCAGAAACGCCTCAAAGGCGTCAACCGATTGTGCCAAGAGTGCTCGTTCGTGGTACACGGTCACAAAACAAATGAGCGCGGTTGCAGGTACTCCAATGATGAGTGTCTTCTGGAGAAATCCTCCGGGTTTTGGCTTTGGAAAAAGGGTCGTGAAGAGGACGAACGCGGCCACGACATTAAGATACGCAAAGAAAAATATTGCGCGGTGAACGAGCGCCAAGGTATCACCTTGAGGCACCCTTCCCCAGGTCATTATCAGAATGACGCCAAGGTTAACAAGGGACCAATGGAGAACAACGGCTGTCCGGTCCTTGCCGCGCGCGAACAACAAGAAGACACCGACAGACCACGAAACAACCCCGATTATTATCACCATAATAATGTATCCGACGGTGTAGGACGGGATGAGTCTGATGGTCAGTGGCTCTTGAACGCCACTACGCACAATGGAAAGTACTACGGGCGCCCCGATCGACTGGAAATCGGAGAGGAATTCCGGGTCGTAGGCGGAATAGAAGGTCTGACCATTCCACGTGACAACCGTATCACCCACCTGCAGCCGTTCGACAGCGGATTGGTCAAGAATCTCATCGACAACAAATGACTCGCCTCTTTGGATAATGTTTATTGGTGCACTTGGGCGATTGCTCAGGTATGGTATGTGGAGAACACAGAAGACGAGAAGTGCGAGATCGACAGCAAGGAAACTCAGGGTGCGTAATGAGAAATGTGCCATGAGAATACTCCGATGGAAGGTAGCAAACGCCCAATAGAAATCAAATTCATTTCCTGGACCCAGGGAATAAGGCCAATGAGTCGAATAGAATTGTCACAGAAATGTCATTGGACACCGAATCACAGGTTCGAAGTCGTGCCGCGTTTGTACCTGGCAGAAAGATGACCGGGCTTTGACAAGATACTGACAATGTCCCTCCTGTATTTGGGTAAACTCGTCATAGAGGTTACTTCACAGCGAGGGCGCAATGAATCAGTTAGAAATTCAAGGATCAGAAAAGAGTTTCTTTGAAAGGCGCATAACGCGCCATGAGTTTGTTAAGGAAATCTCCATTGTCGCTGCCGGGATTCTCGGAGGCTGTACCCCGCTAAAAATTGTGTTCAATGCTTTCCCAGAGAGGTTTTCGAAAGACGCTCATCTTTGTGAGCAGATGTTGAGGGCATTTGTCACCACCGTTATTCCCGGAGCCGTGAACAATGACACAAACCTGATCCGAATTTTTAGGGATACGTATTATCCGTTTTGTGGGTACTGTGACTTTTTTGTGTCTGATCTTGCAGCGCGGAGCGCCAACCTCTTTGGGGACGATCAATTCGACCGTCTCACTCGACAACAGCGCGCGGCTGTCGTTCGGGATGGCCTCGATGGTGACGCGACGATTGAAAGATTGTATCAGGGGGCAATCTTCATGTCCCAGGTTTCCTACTATGCTGGGATCTACGACGATGAAAAAGGTTGCCCGCTCATTGACTTCCACGGATCGAACTACGGATTCGGCGAAGAGGAAATGTATTACACCAATTCATCACTTTACCTCGCCTCAGAGGCGACTTCCGATGGAAACTATTCCTAATGTCCACAGAATGGAGATGAAATGAAAACAATCTTTACTGAAGTACTCGTTGTTGGAAGCGGATTCGGGGCTGCTCCTCCGGCCTTGCGATTACGCAAAGCCGGCTTTGATGTTCTGATGATCGAAAAGGGACCGGACTTAATCCCTGAACGTGATTTTCGCCAGACCCAGGATCCGAAATATCTCCTTTCCTATCTGAAAGGAATTGGAAACGACCAATTGGGCTTCACGTATGCAGAAGCACTTGGGGGAGGTTCAGGATTCTACGAGATGATTTCGCTGCGCGCCCCCTCAAAAGTTTTTCAACAGACGGATAACGATGGCAGATCACTGTGGCCGGCAGGTATCAACCGAGATGTCCTCAATCCCTATTATGACATAGCAGAAGAGATGCTTCATGTGGAACAGATCCGGCCCGATGAGGTCCCCAAATCGGGTGTAGTTTTTTCGCTGTTAATGAAAAACCTCGGATACACTTGTGATCGTGCGCCGTACGCTGTAAATGGATGCGTGGGAAGTGGGTATTGTGTGACTGGATGCTTATTTGGAGCAAAGCAATCCTTGCATCTCAATTATCTTCCAGAGGCCAAAGACGCAGGCCTCCGGATTCTTACAGATACGGAAGCGTTGGACGTTACAACTCTAATCGCTCATCCGGCCTCGACAAGTCAGGTGCGACACGTGCCTTCTATCCCGCACCGGTACGAAATAAGATGCCGCAACACCACATCGGGAGAGGAGTTCTTGATTCACACAAAGATTCTTGTCCTCGGTGGAGGGACGATCGGCACAGCAAAGCTTCTTTTGAATTCATGCCGAAAGCTCCGATTTCTTGGAAGGCATGTTGGAAAGAATATTGCGATCAACGGCTCCGTGAAAGCCGCAGGCATTGTGCCCGAAGGCTTTCCTGAGGGTGATATGTTTACAGGACGATCGCATCCGGGAATGATCAGCTACCAGTTTTTCGATTCCATGGGCATCACGATCTCTTCGGCGAAACCTCTACCTCTCAACGTAGTCGCATCCGCCCATCTTACCCTTGCCGGCGAAGGAGGCCACAACTCTTACTGGGGACAGGATAACGTGGAAATGATGAAGATGTACCGGCGGCGCATGATTGTTCTCTATGCGCTAGGGCTAACGCCTCCGTGTGCGGAGATCAGGCGGACCGGAGAGAACTTGTTCGAATCACAACTTGACCTGACGCCTGACTTGCGTCACTACTACAAGCAGACGGAGGCTATTCTTCACTCGATCTTTGAGAGAAATGGTTGCCGGGTTCTCAATATCGCGAACATCGACCACGAAGGAAGGGAATACCCTGATATTCATTTCACGACAACACACATGATTGGATCATGCAGGATGTCTGACACAAAGGATAACGGTGTTGTGAATTCATACGGAGAGGTGTTCGATTACCCGGGCATTTTTGTTGCGGATGGCGCGGCAATTCCAAGCTCCCTTGCTGTCAACTCAAGTCTTACCATATTGGCAAATGCAGAAAGGATTGCTGCCCACATCGTCAGCACGCATGAGCATGAATCCCGGCCAAGAATTAGGATGATTACCGAAAGGGAACTCAATTGACCAACAAAGTCAATTACGGGTGGTAATGAAGGGGGATCACGCGATTGTCGGAAAAATCTTTCCCGGATTGAGAATGTTCTGATGGTCGAAAAGGGATTTGATTTTCTTCATCAGTTCAATCTCTTTATTGGAAAGCGCAATTGGCAGGTACTCTCTCTGGGAATGACCAATTCCGTGTTCTCCGGAGATGGTACCACCGAGTGATACTGTCAGATGGAAAATCTCGCGGATGGCTGGATCAGCATTCTTTTCCCAGGCTGCATCGTCAAGTTTATCCTTTAGAACATTGACATGGATGTTACCGTCTCCAGCATGGCCGTAACAAATGCAGGTCACTCCATATTTTGCGGCAATATTCTTAACGCCTCTGACAAGCTGGGGGAGCGCGGCACGAGGAACGACGGTATCCTCCTCCTTGTACGCGGAAATTGACTTTACAGCCTCACCGATACTCCGTCGCAACGCCCAGACATCGGCCATTTTCTGATTGTCCTCAGCAATAAGAACGTTGGATGCTCCGTTCTTTTCGACTGCTTCGGCAATCATCTGAATATCTTCCAGAAGACTCTTTTCATGATGACCATCGACCTCGATCAGGAGTTGTGCTTCCGCCTCTCCATTTGGGAACTTCTTTCCCAACTTCGCCTCGGCCGCTTTTACTGCGGCTCGTTCCATGAATTCCAGCGCCGATGGCGTAATACCTCTCTGAAAGATATAAGCGACAGAAACGGTGGCCGCTTCAATTGAGTTAAACGCTACAAGCATGACCTTTCTGTACTTCGGCAACGGTATCAATCGGAGAGTCATTTTGGTGATGATGCCGAGTGTTCCCTCGCTTCCCACAAAAAGTTGCGTCAGATTGTACCCTGTGACATTCTTTAAGACTCGCCCCCCGGTCTGGATTGTCTCTCCCGTCGGCAAAACAACTTCAAGCCCAAGAACGTAGTCCTTGGTGACCCCGTATTTTACCGCATGTGGCCCCCCGGCGCATTCCGCGAGATTGCCCCCGAGATGAGAGCTGCCGCGCGAAGCCGGGTCGGGAGGGTAGTATAAGCCTCGGCGTTCTACCTCGTCCTGGAAGACCTGGGTGATCACACCCGGTTCAACGACCGCAGTGAAGTTTTGCTCATCAATCTCAAGAATTTGTTTGAACTTTTCCATGGAGAGGGAAATTCCACCATGCACCGGCAAGGCGCCGCCGGAAAGACCCGTCCCGCCGCCACGAGGCGTTACCGGAATTCGGTATTGTGTGCAGAGGCTCATTAGAGCAGAGATCTGTGCAACGGATTCAGGGGTGATTATCACTTCCGGCGAGAATATGAGGTCTTCCGTTTCATCCCGGGCATAGATTTCCAACCTCTCGACATCGGTGATGACGTTGTTGGATCCGACAGCCTCAAACAATAACGAAAGAAGAGAGGGGGAGATTCGTTGGAAGTGTGAATCCGCTGTCATGAGGGATCTTCTGTTGAATTGTGATCCTTTTGAGGAGGGAGGGATTTCGTCACAAGTGCATATGACCAATTGGCGGAAGAATTAATAAGCAGGATCGAAGAGGCGATGATCAAACCGAGATTTTCCATAATCTTCATCCATCCTACCTTGCCGACTGCTGGGTCTTGTGTGAAGCACCCGCACGAGATATCGAGTCCGCGTAGAACAGCGCTGAGAACCGCGCCGGTAAAGAGAATCATCATCAAAAATACCAATAAAGTGCTTCCCCGATAATACAGACCGAGGAGAATACTCGCACCGCAAAGAACCTCAAGCCAGGGAAGAATCATTGCCAGGAGTGCCACAGCAGAGCCGCTTAGCAACTTATAGTTGACAATGGAGATCGCGAATCCTTCCATTTGAGTAATCTTCAGAATACCGGAAGAAATAAAAACACTTCCGAGCAGAAGACGAGCCCCAATGATCACGACGGGGTGCGAAAGAAAGGCCTTCACTGGTGAGCCTCTTCGATCTCAGCGTGTGCCGACTTCCATTCGTTCCACCCGCCGAAAAATATGTTGACGTTTGTGAAGCCTGAAGCAAGGAGCATCTGCGCAAGTGCAACGCTTGAATTGCACTCCTGACCATCGCAGTAGGTAACAACGGTTTTGTTCCTCGGCAGGCTCTCGATGAGGGTAGTATCGGTTTCGAATTCACTCAGGGGAATGTTAATTGCCCCGGGGATATGCCCTTGCCGAAAATCGTATTCGTGTCGCGCGTCGATAAAGATTGCGAGCCCCTTCTTATGAAGGAATGCAGCGTCTTCCAGGGAAATAAAGGAAGAGGTTGGAGATGAGCTTCTCTCTGAGTCACCCGTATGAGATAGTAACCATTGGCCACTCGATGCCGCGTATCCAAGTCCAATGACAGTTGAGAGCAGCAAGAGGAGAACGCTTTCGCGAATCATTGACTTATTATTTTCAGTCATCATCCGATTAATCAAGTTACTTAACCAATACCATCCGTCTGGTCCAAGTCTGTGACGCCGCTTCCAACCGGTAGAGATATGTTCCCGAAGGAAGTGTTGACGAGTCGAAGATTGTACTATACCATCCCGGATTTCGCACTTCATCGACCAGTGTTGCCACTTCCTGTCCGAGGAGATCGTAAATCCTCAACGTGACTTGGCTGGCAGTTGGAATTCGAAATGTGATACTGGTGCTCGGGTTGAATGGGTTAGGATAGTTCTGTGACAAGAAAAAGTCGGCAGGAGCTGCAGGTCCGGCGTCAATCGAAGTAACTGACGAGGCGCCACTCAATGGAACTATCCGAATTCCCTCGTCCGGGTCATTGCTCGTGATGCGGAGAGATGTTGAAAACGCCTGACCAGGCACCAAGGGCTTGAATCGAATCTTCACTTGCGCGAAACTATCTGCGGGAACGGTTGAGATTCCATCAACAACGTAAAATGCGTCGGATGGATTATCAATGGAAATACCTGAGACAGCGAGCGCACCTCTGCCAATGTTGACGACGGTGCAGATCCATTCCACCGAATCGCCAACAGCTGCAGTGCCGAAATCCATACTCAGGGGAGAGACCCTGATATCGGGAACGGGAGATGGTGGTGTGAGTGACCGGAAAGAGGAGATACGCTGGATAAATTCCGGATGATCGATCAGTGGATTTCTTTTTCCCTGGAACGATGCAACGGCGTTGTTCCGAAGGATCTCTCTCTGACTTACAGGATCACTTACATACCATTGCCTGAGATATATTTCCTGAAGCAAGTCCAGGTAGCCGGCATAGTTGTTTTCATACCGGAGCATAAAATAAAACACCGCCCGCGCAACGTCTCCTTTGTGAGTGTCCCGAGGTTCAAAAGCAAGAAGTCCGTTCGGGTTAAAACCAAGCTTGGAACCACCCGATTGCCAGGTAATATTGGAGACAACCGGGCCGAAGGGATTGTTTGATCGCATGCTATTTGCCGTTTCGTCGGTCGGAAAGAGATGATTGAGGTCTGCGCGCATTGGATCCATTGAGTTGAATGTCCCCTGTGGCCAGGTGTGTTCCGTGTTGAACTGCTGATTCTGCGCCTCTGTTCGCGTAACCGCACGGATTCTTCTTCCGGTGTAAACGCATTCGATCGTATCGATGCCCAGCGGGTCTTCGATGGTTTCGAACATTCGATCGCGCGCAAGATTGTAGCCAAGATCAATGTGTGGTGAAATCAGTCCATGAAGCGCGGACTTCAGTTCACTTTCCCAGAGGTTGGCTGTGGCTGCGTCATAAGAATCGCCGAAGAGAGCGGACGCCTGCACAGGCAATGGAAGCGAGTTGCGTATATCCTCCGCATCAATGGTGATGACGTCCTGCCAGGTAACATTCTGATTGGTCCTGAAGAACACCCACACACGCATGCTGTCTGCCGGTGCGATCGTCCCCGATGTATCACGAAGAGAGAAAACAGGCCTGAATACATTGATGTCCGAGATCTGGACCGGAACGCTGCCCGTGTTAAGAATCCAGAATGAAGCACTGTCTAAGGTATTAACGGACGTAGGGCTGAAGTTCAACGATAAGTGCGAAAGGGATACCGCCTGGCCGTGCAACGAGGACGTTTGCATTACTATTACGATAATGGAAATTCCGCGCCAGTCTTTCATTGTTGATAGTCCTTCGGGTAGAGAACAACCTCTACATAATTCTTGGAATTGAGGTATTGATTTGCTGCCTTCTGAATGCGGGAAGGAGTGAGTGATTCCACTTCGCTCTGAAACCTAAGCAGCATCACCGGATCTTCATCTTCCTGGTAGTAGCCCTCTAGGCCCCGAAGCCAAAACTGGTTTTCTTTCATGTCTGTCTCACGCCCCTTCTTTTGGATTTCCTTAACGTGCGAAAGGTTTTCCGGGTCAGGTCCAAACGTCTTGACACTGTCCAACACTGCAAAAGCTTGATGGATCAATTCATCCAAACGATCCGGGGCTGATCCAAACGAAACGGATATCGAGTAGGACGGCACTGGTCGGGAAGCCGGATATCCGGTCACGGCGACGCTGTATGTTCCACTTTTGTCCTCGCGTAGGGATTCACGCAGCTTGATTCTCAAAACATCCAGCAATGCCTGGAGTTCAACCCGATGCTCGTACGTATAATCAAAAGGTCCCGTGAACGTAATACGGGCCTGACTCTTCGGCTCAATTCCTAGTCTCACTTCCTTTTGTACGACACCCGTCGGTGGACGAACAAGTATATCCCGCCAGGTTTCGAATCTATTTGTGGAAGGAAGACCTCCTAGGTATCGCGTCACGAGTGGTTCAATCGTATCAATATTAAATGAACCGACAAATATGAAGGTGAAGTCACTGAAGTCACCAAATCGATTCTTGTACACTGCGGCTGATTGTGAAAGATCCATCTCATCGAGCATCGCAATTGACCAGGGTCGCCGACGGTAGTGGTGCTGCGACATGGTGACATCAAGGGTGTCAAGGAATGCGGATTCAGGCCTGACATTTCTATTCTCAAGCATTCCGGTCATTCGGGTGTGATAGCTTTCAAAGGCAACTGAGTCCCATCGCGGTTGAGTCGCGTAGAGGAAAAAAAGCTGAAAAAAAGTTTCAAGGTCTTCGGGTGATGAGCTACCGGAGAAACCTTCCGCCAGTTCGCCGATGTAGGGCGAAACAGAAACTGCTTTCCCTGCCAACGCTCGTTCGAGTGATGTCCGGTCGAACTTGCCGGCGCCGCTTTCCAACAGCAACGACACCGCAGTGATAGCAGGAATGTATTCGCTATCGGAAACAAGAGATGAGCCTCCGGGACTGAAAGCTGAAAACAGGATCTGATCATTCTTGAAGGAGGTGGGTTTCAGGACAACACGTACTCCATTGGAGAGAGTCCATTCCGTCACGTGCAGGGTGTCAATTGTTGACCGTGAGACAATTGTCCCTCCCGCAGGTAAGACATCGAGCAGCCTTCCTTCGATGGTTTTTTCCCGGTACTCTGAAATCTCTTTCCGGGTAACTGAAGAAAAAATTGCCCTCAACGTATCCGCTGAAGGCATGGACACTCCTTCTTTTTCGGGCCCACTGGCTGTTAGAACAACATTGCGGGGAGTAAGCCACTCGCGGGCAAACGCGTTGACATCGGTCAGCGTCATTTCAGGGATATATTTCTGATAGAGTTGGTATTCATATGCGATGCCGGGGATCGGCTCATTCTCCAGAAAATTTCTCACATACTCTTCTGCATAGAGTCCGGAAGCTGACTTGTCACGTTCGGCATATGCCCGTTCCATTGCGCGTAAAAGCGACTTCTTCTCTCGATCTAATTCCGCTTGTGTAAACCCGTGGCGACGAACGCGTTCAGCTTCAGTCAAAAGAGCATTGAAGCCTGTTGGAATCTGATTTTCACGAACACTAGCAGCGAAATAGTGCAGATTTGTCGCCCGAACGAATTGAACATCCTGCGCAGAAGCATAGAGAAAAGGCGCATCTGCCTTTCGAGAGATCTCCTGGTACCGTAAGTTGAGCATGTTGGAAAAGAGAGATTGCACAATGGAGCGACGATAGTCTCCATTTGTTATTTCGGGGAGAGGATCGATTTTAAAAAACACCGCCGCCGTGTTGTAGGTCGCCTCAGGGTCGGTGGCGATTGAGACGAGAACGTCCTTGTGATCTGGCACCGGAAACAGGGGGAGGCGA
>QKGJ01000279.1 GCA_003251275.1 Ignavibacteria bacterium | reverse complement strand
CCCGCAAGAGTTCCGATGCTTTCCATTCGTTGAGCGCGGAGAAACTGCCTTTCGATCTTCTTTTGCTCCCGTAAATCGGTATACAAGAGGTAGTTTCCAACGACCTTTCCGTCTGATTCGATCGGGAAGGAGTGAATAAGGCATTCGACGTCGGCCCCGCTTTTGGCTACACGGATTGTTTCCTTTTGAAACGGAATGCCCTGCCGAACCATGACATCGATAGCCGTTGATTCGTCTTCCCGGTTCTTTGGCACAATAAGATTTGCAAGGCTCTTTCCAAGAGACTCGCCCTGCGTGTATCCGAAAATCTTCAAGAATGCCTCGTTTGTGTCAGCAACCAAATCCTGCTCGTCAATGAGCGCGATGGCGATAGGAGAATTCTCAAACAGCTGTCTGAACAGGGAGGTTTGCTGTATCAGCTCGGTCTGCATGGCCTTACGTTCTCTGGTGTCGCGAACAACGGCAATGACAGTCAATACGGAACCGACGAGCAGAATGGCCAGAACCGTGACCATGGGTACCAGAATGTTCAAGTCGGCGAATATAGCGAGCGCTTCACTCTTGTCGATCTTAGCAACGAGATGCCATGGCGTCTCGGAGATTTGGTCAATGTATGAGATTACTTCCTCGCCGCGATAATCGATTCCATCAACAATTCCGACATCGCCCAGGGCGGCGCGGACCGCGGGGGCACGGGATGAATCGAGCGGGATGCGCATCTGCAACGGCGCGTCCCCTCTGAAACGAAGCTCATTGAGGAACAAGACTGAGCTTCCATCACGCCTGACCAGAAGAACTTCGGCTGTCTCGCTGGGGATGGGCCAGGTTTGTACCTGGGGAAAAAAGCTCTTCTTGAGGTTGATGCGGAGTAACACAACTCCTACGATCTGTCTTGTTCGCCCGGATTGCAGCAACGGCACGTAGATATCATAGAAGAAATCATTTGAATCCGTCGTGGCCACATCGGAAATCACAGACTTGCCCGATACGGCGGCTCTTTTGAAGGGTTCCGCTTTGGGAACGGGAGGAGGAGAATTCGTCGGAAGCGTGACAATGGGAGCCATTCCGGGTTCGAACGCCGTTACGGAAAGCTCCGGCTCGTCAAGGATCATGGCGCTCATCCAATCAAGCGTCTTTTGACGGGCGCTGCCGGACGGATTTCTGATTAAACTGGCTACGTCCGCTGCAAGGGAGCGATTGGAAGAAATGAATCGGGCGTCCGAATTGCGCTCGCGGACCCATTGCTCAATCTGAGTCTTCTTGAGTCGGCCAAGAAACTGAAGTTCGGTGATGGCGCTGTTGCGGACCGAGTCCTTTTGGAAGGAGAGAAGGAAATACGCACCAAACACAAGAGAGGCCGTGATAAGGGCGAAAATTGTGATAAGGAGCGTAAAAGAAGCAGGTTTTTTTTGTTTTGGGGCGCTCATTCAATCGGGAAACGGCCGGCGCCAAAAACTGCCGGTCCGAATCCATTCGTGCCGTACAAGGTACAAAGAGAATATTGAGAAGCAAAGCAGTTGCGCCGAGGTGTGACGGAGACCTCACAGGCCCTTTTCGGCACTTTTCTTCATTGGAAAGGCACGTGCGGCGATCACGTACTGTGAGTCACGTCAAGGCGTTGATTCTTGCATCAGTTCTCCCGATTGTGTGATCAACGACAAGGAGGAATCATGCAGGTGTCAACAATGTTTCTGGAACAGTCGATGGACTTTCTTCTCAAAGGGTATCTTCCGAGAATCGAACAGTGTCTTGCTGCGTTGCGTGAAGAAGATATCTGGTGGCGCGCAAATGAAGCGTCCAACAGCATCGGAAACCTGGTTCTTCACCTTTCGGGAAATCTGCAGCAGTGGATTGTCAGCGGAGTAGGTGGAAAGCCCGATACGCGAACGCGACAAACGGAATTCGATACACGCGAAGGGCCGGTGGGGTCCGAGCTGATTGCACGGTTGAAATCTGTTGTGGTGGAGGCTGTTGATATTCTTGCAGAAACAGATCCGCGTATCCTGTCGGAAAAGAGAACCATTCAGGACAAAGAAGTTCTGGTGTTGTACGCGGTGTATCACGCCGTGGAACATTTTTCCATGCACACGGGGCAGATTATTCAGATGACCAAAGCGCGAACAGGGAAGGACTTGAAATTCTACGGGTTTGAAAACGGAGTACCGACCGAACGGTGGCGGGAGAGTGAATGAGCTTATCCGGTAGCCCGATTTGACTCTGCGAGTTCAGCTCTTTTTCGAATTGAACTCGCAAGCGCGGCGAATACGTACCAGTGAACCGGAAAAATGGAATACCAATAGAAGAGTCCCCCCAGGCCTTTCGGATAATATTGTGCTTCCTGCACGAGCAACACCTGCCCGTCATTCCCGGGATCGATCCGAAACTCCAACCAGGCTTTTCCCCAGACCCTCATCTCCGCCCGAAGCCGCAGCAATCTGTTTGGCACCAACTTCTCCACAATCCAGAAATCAAGAATGTCCCCTTCAATCAGTTCGCTCTGATCCCGCCGATGACGCCTCATCCCTACCCCCCCGAAGAGTTTGTCCAGAAATCCTCTGAGCTGCCAGAGCCAATTGGCGGCGTACCATCCGTTTTTTCCTCCAATTGAGGAAATCACCGAGAAAAGACCTTCCGGAGTTGCTGACACGGTTCTTTCCTGGCGGTCGGTAAGGAGATGAGAAGGATCGAGCTGAGAAAGACTCGATAACTCAGTTACACCCGGAGTGCTCAAGACCGGCGCAAGAGCGCGTCGCACGGCATCTTCATATCGCATAGGTCGAATATCAAAGAGCTGCTCCGCATCATGGTTCTCGCAAATGGTTTCCTGTCGTACGCTTTCTATCAGGCTTCGCGCCAGGTCAGCAGAGATCGGGGTGACCAGATTGACCCAATATGATGAAAGACGCGGCGTCAATACCGGTACCTGGATAAGCAAGCGCCTAAGCTCCAGAACCGACGCCACGGTGAGCATCATGGAGCGATAGGTGAGGATCTCGGGTCCACCGATATCCAGAATGCGGCTCGCTGTCGCTGGAATGTTCACGGCCTGGACAAGATAGGCCAGTACGTCGTCCACGGCGATTGGCTGGGTTCGTATCACAAGCCAGCGCGGACAGATCATCAGGGGAAGCCGATTCACAAGATGATGGACCATTTCGAACGACGAACTGCCGGATCCTACGATTACCGCCGCCCGAAATTCTGTGACCGGGACCCGTCCGGCTCTGAGAATATCTCCCACCTCGTGGCGGCTGCGGAGATGAGCCGATTGCACCGATCCGCGCACACCGAGACCGCCAAGATAAATGACGCGCCCGACACGCGATTCGGCCGCCTGGGCCGCCACATTGTGCGCTGCAAGCCGGTCTCGTTCGACAAAGCTCTCTTCACCGCCCGACATCGAGTGAACAAGATAATAGAGGTGGGATATTCCTTCGAAGGCGAGAGGAAGGGAAGATCTGTCCAGGACATCCCCTTGCACGATATCGACCTTGTCTTTGAATGACGACGGAAGCTTCGCCGGATCGCGCACAAGGACACGAACGTTATGCCCGGCTTTCAGTAAAAGGGGAATAAGTTTGCTCCCCACGTACCCCGTGGCTCCCAGAATAAGAATCATATCGGAAGATATCTCCTGGTCAACGAACGGGAGTCATTCTGGGGTCGATACCAAGCTTCTCAAGAAGCGACTGAAGAGGGGGAAGGCCGAATCCGCCGTCATGGAACCAGAGAACAGTTCCGTTCTCATCGAGAAGAAGCACACGGCCGTTGCGGGGATTCTCTGTGCCCGTCCATTCGGCTATTTTCCCGCCGTCGCTCCCGTACACGGTTATGACGTCTTTCCATGATTGTTTTGGAATTCCCGAGCGCATTCCATTGTCAATGCTCCCTTTGAACATGGAAGGGATGAGACCCGGAATCGTAGGGATTTCTACAACCGGAGGAAGCGGAAGTGGGGCAGTAAAAAATCCGATCGACCATCGGTCTATATCAAACTGTGTTTCCTGGACATAGCCCAGCACTACAATCACCTTTGTTCCCTTAAACGCATCGGGAATGGTAAATTCCTCCCCATCGAGATTCTTTCCTTCCACTCGCGGAAACTGTTCCCCAACAATGTCGCGGTTTGGATACGTCGTCCCGCAGGATGAAAGGAGGATAGAAAGCAACCCAAAGATGAAGAAGGTACAGAGGTTATTCAATGTTCTCATGTTTCAACTTTCCTTTACAATTCGACAAGTTGCCATACTATGTACAAAAACGCGGTATAAACGACAAGTGAACCGCGTGAAATCGTGCATCCAGCATTCCCTCAATCCTCGTCGTT
>QKGJ01000222.1 GCA_003251275.1 Ignavibacteria bacterium | reverse complement strand
GCCGACAACAAGAACAAAAGAACTCTCCTCATGAAACCTCCTGCTGATGTTTAGAATGAAAAGCCTTAATGGGTTAGTTAGGCATTATCTCGCTATGAAACACGCCCCTGAGAGGAATAGTTCGCTTTTGGAGTCAATAAAATAAGGAAAAGGAAATGCCCGCTCAAATAGCCGCGGAGAGAGATTCCCGATCCCAAAATTGTCGTTGATTGTCAAGCCATTAGATTGCAAAGTTCAAACAACACATGCGAACCCATCCAACGAACACTCATGGCAGGCGCAAATTTGGTTTTCAAATGCGATTGTTTATCTTTTCCCAGTCATTGACCATGAGAGCCATTACGTGGACTTTGATCGGACGCTATGTTTTCGATCCAATTCCTGGATGATCTTGTTTGTAATTCAAAGCAATAACAAAATGAAAGAAAGGAGAATAATATGGGAGCTTCGGTTGTCCATTGGGAGATCAACGCAAGGGACAGTCAACGAGTTCAGGAATTCTATTCCAATTTGTTTGACTGGAAGATCGACACCAGTAATCCAATGCGCTATGGTCTGGTGAATACCGGCAGCAAGGAAGGAGCAATGGGTGGGATTGGCCAGGCGGATCCCAATAACCCGGCACCGAGCGTCACGTTCTATGTCCAGGTTGATGACTTGCAGAAGTACCTTAACCGGGCGGAATCACTGGGCGGCCGGACAGTGATGCCGCCGATGGAAATTCCCGGGATGGTAACGCTTGCCATGTTTGCCGATCCGGAAGGGAACGTCATCGGTATGGTGAAGGCTTCCGAGAAGCCTGCCTTGACGAAGAAGAAGAGGCCGGTGAAAAAGAGAGCCTCCGTGAAAAAAAGAACGAAGTTGCGCCGTCGCGGATGATTTACGCCTAGAATCAAATACTAACGTAGCAACGGTTTTGTGCGGTCGGCTGTTTTTCCACTTCCTGGTCACTTGCTGAGAAGATGACCAGGTTCTTAAGGAGGTAACATGGAAAAAGTAAATATCATCGCAGTTGTCGTTGCATCTCTTGTCCCAATTATTGTTGGTTCTCTCTGGTACTCAATCCTCTTTGGAAAGAAATGGATGGGACTGATTGGCAAGTCTGAGGAAGAGATAAAGAAGAGTGCCGATCCTTGGCGTATGTACGCTGGTTCCTACGTTGCGGCCTTTGTGATGGCCTACATCCTCGCGCACTTCG
The DNA here is from genome assembly GCA_003251275.1 of Ignavibacteria bacterium. Classification (GTDB taxonomy): domain Bacteria; phylum Bacteroidota; class Ignavibacteria; order UBA10030; family UBA6906; genus SZUA-287. The sequence continues at coordinate 14,734 of QKGJ01000222.1, read as the reverse complement.
TTATCTACGCGAATACCTTTACCGGACGAGAAGGTCTTGTTCCCGGTATGGTAGCGGGTTTCTGGGCTTGGTTGGGTTTTGTTGCGACCACAAACGCAGCCTCAGTGTTTTTTGAATTTCGTCCACCGGGCCTTTATTACTTAAACGTTGCTTATAACCTGGTGTGTCTTCTCTTGATGGGTGGCATACTTTCGGCCTGGTAGGTATTAGGAAGGGAAGATGATTAACCACGGGAAGGTCACCGACAGGGTGGAACCGAGGGTTCAACTGTATTGGTCATTTACTTCAGACCGAAGTATTCAGCGATTGCCTTGAGCCAGCTATCCGGAGGGATTACTCCGGAAACAACAACCGGCTCCCTCTTCCCATCAGAGAGGATGAACCCGATAATGTAGTCGATTTTTTTTCTCTCAAACTCAATTGCTTTCTTGTTATCCAGCAATACTTTGAAATGGTTGCTCGCTGAGTATCTTACCGAAAGCCCATTCTGTTCCAGATGTGGAACCGTAACAGAGACCTGGTAATAGAACTCATCGAGAAGTGAGTCAACCTCTTTTCCTCCGGCCGCCTCTATGAGCGCTTCATACTCTGGTTTCGAAGGCCCGAAAATAATAACGGTCTTCCCCGATACGGTCAGCGAATCTCCATCAGGGGGATGTTCCAGGGCATTGACAGTATTGACGAAGAGAAAAGCGGAGAGGATAAATGGGAATAGTTTCATAGGGCGTAGGTTACCGAGGATGTGAGGTAATACTGTGGTGGGGAATATAGTTGATTTTTTGTATCGCTGCAACCGCCAAATCGTACCGTTCCACTTTTCGATGGATCGTCTGCTGGGGAGCAAGAATCAGCATAAGTGCTAAGCATTGGAGACAAAATCGCGGTAATGATGGCCATAGGCGTTAATCTCCCATAGGCGCACAAGGTTGACCACGTTGATTGATTCCGTCCTCAGTCACATGTTCGACCACCGCATTAGATTGTCCTAGGAGTGTCGATTGTTCATCGGAAGAGCGACAAATCACGAGTGGTGCCTTTCATCTTTCGTGGGAAGGCGATAGGTTCATTGTATCTTTGACTAACTAAGGGAAGAATTTGATGAAGGAGTTTTGCTTGATCACCTACCTGATCTTCGGCGTTCTCCTGCCACTAGCATGCGAACCTCATTCCGAGGGTACGACTGGAAACGGTCAACCCCCGCCTGAGTTGCAAATAGCGCTTGGAGGACTAACGGTAACGCGCCCTGTAGATTTGCAGCATGCCGGCGACGGCACTGATCGAGTCTTCGTCGTTAGCCAACCAGGAATTATCTACGTTACTCCCACAACGGCTTCCGTTCCAAGCGCTAGGACATTCCTCGATATCTCCAGCCGCGTGCTTGATGGGGGCGAGCAGGGATTGCTCGGGTTGGCGTTTCATCCACAATATTCTACAAACGGATTTTTCTTCGTCAACTACACCGCCGCAAACCCTCGCCGCACAATTGTCTCCCGCTTTCGCGTGTCGCCGACCAACCCGGACAGCGCCGATGCCTCAACGGAGTTGCGCATTGTGGAATTTAACCAGCCCTATGCAAACCACAACGGAGGGCAGATTACCTTCGGTCCCGATGGGTTCCTCTATATTGCAACAGGCGATGGTGGTTCAGGCGGAGATCCGCAGAACAATGCACAGAACATGAGAGTGCTCCTTGGAAAAATCCTTCGCATCGACGTTGATGCAACTACAGGAGGTCGAAACTATGCAATTCCCATTACAAATCCATTCTACCTCAATGATTCTTCGTATGCCGAGGAAATTTTCGCTTATGGTCTTCGGAACCCATGGCGGATAAGCTTCGACTCGATGACCGGAAGATTGTGGGCTGCAGACGTTGGTCAGGATGCCTGGGAAGAAGTTGATATTATTGAATCGGGAATGAACTATGGATGGCGCGTCACTGAAGGGATGCACTGTTTCAATCCGTCATCAAACTGTTCCCTTGCAGGTTTGACTCTTCCCGTTTGGGAGTATCGGCACAGCTCTTCTGATGGGTGTTCGATTACCGGCGGGTACGTCTATCGTGGAAGCGGATCGCCTTCACTGCAGGCAAAGTATATTTTCGGAGATTATTGCAGCGGAAGATTGTGGGCACTCACTTATGATGGTATCAATCCCGCCTCTGCTGAAATCTTGTTGGATACTCGCCTTGCAATCTCATCGTTCGGTGTAGACAAGAACGGAGAGTTATACATTTGCTCTCACGTCGATGGAAAAATCTATTCGATGACCTCCCGACCATAAAGATCTGGCGCAATAATTCCTTGCAACAAGCGGCGCTGATTCTACGACCGCCACGTTTTCCCGTGTTTTCTCCCGGTACTGGAAATCATGATTCTCCCATAACCCTCGCGTCCTGCTAAATTCGCACTCCATTCGAAGGTCACATCTTCGCTTTGATTTGGATAGTCTCCCTGATGTAGAGTAATCGTTCTTAATCCAGTGAACATATTGCTGTTCTCATGACCAATGTCTATCTTTGGTCAAGATATGTCCCCAGACACCGTTGGTTCATTGTGATATGAAGGAACGTTCCAAAGAGCGCTACGCGACCCTCCTCTTCGAAGAGCTGATCGAGCATATGTCCCGCCGCGACAAAATAAAGTCGATGCTTGGCGAAATGGTTTCCATTCCCGTCGACGAACTCATGACCATGCTCCTGGATGATTTCGAAGCTGTGTTGGCCCGGCGAATTGAGGAACTCGGCGTTGATGATAGCAACGACGGCCAGCAGATGTCGCCACTGCGCGTTCTTTCCCCTGATCAAAGGGCAGCTGAAGAAGGGACCGCGAAACAAGATCGGGCGGCGAGACCAGCGCCCGATCGATCAAAAGCATCAGAGGAAAATGCTGCGAGTACGGCGAATACCATTCTGGATCGCCTCAACAAGAAGCTGGACGAACAAGAAGACTCGCTTGATGAGGATGATGATCGCACCCCCGTCGTGTTGCCGACAACACGCGCGGAGATAGCCGATGCAAGACCCCGTCAGCGTCATCCGAAAATTCCCTATAGCCTGAGTGAATCGGACCATGTGTATCTCCACGCAGTCTGCCACATTCCCGAGGGAGAAGAGTCGTCGCCTCTTCCCTTTATGCTGGAAGAAAAGGGAATTGACCAGCAGACGTTCGCTTTTGCATTCGATTACCACGGTCTGCGTCTCTACATGAGCACGTTCCTCCCGGCTCAAATGGCGATCAGCAAGACCGGCGTTTTGCTTCTGGGCAAGCAAGAAGGTTTGCAGCTCAGGGGGGTCCATCAGAACATTCTCAACGAGTTGCGCATCCACGGAGCCATTCTGCCTTTTGAATTTGCAACGATCGGTTTGAGTCGAAGCGAAATTCTTCATCGACTGGATCGCAGCTGGGACACGATCGAAGAAGCAGTGGATGAGATAGCGGCGACCGAGTGGTGGACACTGGATCTCCAGGTGTTGGATGCGCGCATTGCACAACTTTTTGCCGATAAGTCCACGGCGAGCGGTCGAAGCCGCGAACGCGAACGGGTCAGCCACGGGAAACTTCCTCCGGCCAAAACAACGGACATCAAATCGCTGGAGAAGATATTACAGAAGGAAAAGAAGATCGCCGAGAATGTTCATAAAACTCTCGACAACATTGCGGATCGGTCGGATATTGATAAAATAATAGGGTTGACGAGTGGATCGTCAGAGGATTGGAAACTTATTCTGAAAGCTTCGTACGAGGTTCCACCCTCCAGGCTTGATCAGTTCAACAGAGCAGTCATCGAACTGCAATACGATCACATGCTCTTCGATCTGATGTTTCAGATTGAAGGGAAGAGGGAAAGTTTCGCACTACCCACGTCGTAGCCTTCACGACGGCTCGGCATCGATCTCCGCGCTCTCGACAAACCTATCGACGTCGATGGTCAGCCGGTTCGGGCGACAACATACCTGGCAATCTTCAATGTACTCCTGATGGGGCTCACCAGAGCCATCCACCATCACGGTGTTTACTTGAAGACAGTACGCGCAAACAAATGTGCACTCAATCTCCATGAGGAGAAGATACCCTGCAGATTGGAAAACTGCAAGTCTCTTCGACCGCATCAGGCAGTTGCTTTTCGTTGCGGTGTTTTGAATATTACAGTGAACGTGCGCTGATCGTCTACCTCAAGTGCCATCCAAACATTTGCGACCCCCTTTCTTTATGTACTCCATAACATGAAGGTGATTCATGACTGCAAAGAAATTTACCGGCGAAGTATACCATCCCTCTAAAGAAACAATCAGCAAAGCCCTCGTCAAGGATTGGGATGCAATGGCTTCGAGTGCCGAGAAGGACCTGGAGGGTTACTGGGCAAGAGAGGCGAAAGAGCTTCATTGGTTTAAGCCGTGGACAAAAGTGCTGGACGATTCGAAGAAACCATTTTTCAAGTGGTTCGTCGGCGCGAAGACCAATATTGTGTTCAATTGTCTGGACAGACATGCAGCAACTGCGCACCGTAACAAGTTAGCCCTCTTGTGGGAAGGAGAAAATGGAGACTTTCGATCGTTCTCGTATTTTGCGCTGCTTCGAGAGACAAAGAAGTTTGCCAACGTTTTGAAGAGCTTGGGGGTTCGGAAGGGAGATCGTGTAACGCTCTACATGGGTCGCGTTCCTGAACTGATGATAGCCATGTTGGCCTGTGCACGAATCGGGGCAATCCATTCGGTGGTCTATGGGGGGTTTACTGTTGAAGCACTCGCGGAAAGGATAGACGATAGCCAATCGAAGGTTCTGATCGTTGCGGATGGCGCATTCCAACGAGGAAAACTTGTTGCTTTGAAAGGAATCGCAGACCAGGCATTACAACGGGCCGCGACCGTGGAAAGCGTTCTTGTTGTAAAAAGAACCGGAGCAGAGGTAAAGATGGAACCCGGCCGCGATCTCTGGTATCATGAGTTGATGACATTGCCAATTGCGAACAATGATTGTCCGGTGGAGGAGGTCGATGCCGAAGATCCGCTGTTTATTCTTTATACATCGGGAACGACCGGAAAGCCCAAGGCAATCGTTCATACGCACGGTGGATATATGGTGGGAACGTATGCCACGCTGAAATACGTCTTCGATATTCATGAGGAGGATCGGTTTTGGTGTGCGGCGGATCCGGGTTGGATCACGGGACATAGTTACATTGTCTACGGTCCGCTCCTCACGGGGACAACCTCGTTTATGTATGAAGGCGCTCCGAACTACCCGTATCCAAATCGTTGGTGGCAGATGATCGAAAAGTATGGCATTAACATTCTTTATACCGCGCCGACCGCGATCAGAGGGTTGATGCGCTTCGGTGAGGCGTGGCCGAACAGGCACGACCTCTCATCGCTTCGAATTCTCGGAACTGTTGGAGAGCCCATCAATCCTGAGGCGTGGAAATGGTATTATCGCGTTATAGGAAAAGAGCGATGCCCGGTTATGGATACGTGGTGGCAAACAGAAACCGGAGCATTCATGATTACACCGATGCCCTGCGTTCCCCTCAAGCCGGGTTCGGGGACGCGACCGTTTCCTGGTGTGATCATGGATATTCTCAACGAGGAAGGGAAACCGGTTGGAACGAATGAAGAAGGGTTCCTGGTGATTAAGACCCCCTGGCCATCGATGCTACGAACTCTCTATAACGATCCGGATCGGTATGTGCAACAGTATTGGAGTCGATTTCCCGGAGTGTATCTCACCGGCGATTCGGCAAAGCGGGATGAAGACGGGTACTATTGGGTGATCGGTCGTGTCGATGACGTGATCAAAGTTTCAGGATATCGTCTCGGCACTGCAGAAATCGAAAGTGCCCTGGTGAGTCACTCCGCGGTTGCTGAAGCTGCAGCGATTGGACTGCCGCACGATGTAAAGGGAAATGCGATCCACGCTTATGTCATTCTGATCGCGGGTGCTGTGAAAAGCGCAGAACTGGTGGAGGAGCTTCGGGCGCACGTGGGGAAAGAAATGGGGCCCATTGCTAAACCGGAACACATTGAGATTGTGGACTCACTTCCGAAAACTCGCAGCGGCAAGATCATGCGGCGGGTTCTGAAAGCACGCGCACTCGGCCAGGAGCCGAAGGATCTGATGACACTAGAGGAATAACCCCTGCCAAATTTCTTTGATGCCGGCTGCACGTTCAATCTGTGGCCGGCATTTCTGCTTCTTATTCCACGGACAGGATTCCAACTTTTGGCAATGTGCAAGAGCTTCTCCCTGCTTGTTGCGGCTCTTGAGCGTAATTTTTCCCGGGAACCGTCGGCACGATGTTGGATGATATTGAGGAGGGAGAAGCCCACTACTGGTTTCATATTCAGTAGTGATTTTGTTATCTTTTCGACGGCTAAGTCATTCATTGAAGCGTGTATGTTCCTGCAAACTAGTGTTGACGTACTTGTCGTTGCCATGCCTTTGTTCTACGGTGTGGTTGTTTTTTTATATGCGCTTTCTTTCTTCAGAGAAAGCGCCCTTGCTGCGCGGCTGAAGCCGGTTCTGTTGAGAATCACCGTTTTTCTCCATCTTCTTTATATTCTCGCGCGCACTGCTGCATTTGATCATCCCCCGATCACCACCGTCTACGAGATCATGACAATTCTCGCTGCGTGCATCGCTGTGGGGTATCTCTACATTGAGATGCGTACGCGCGCGCGGAATACAGGCTTTTTCATTCTCCTGCTTGCGTTTATTTTCCAACTCGCGTCTTCAATGTTCATTAAGGATCTCATCGAGATCGAACCTGTTCTGCGAAGCCGGCTTCTGGGTTTCCATGTGTCGGCAACTCTTCTTGGCTACACCGGGATTTCTCTCTCGGCGGCTTATGGTTTTCTCTATCTCATGTTATATCACGAAATCAAGTCCTCCCGCTTCGGAGTAATTTACAAGCGATTGCCAAATCTCGAAATGCTGGAACAGATGAGCACCAACTCCGAGATGTTCGGATTCTTAACGCTCAGCGTAGGAATTGCAATCGGATTCTTCTGGCTCCCGCTTGCGTTTGACAACGTATCCTATTGGGACCCAAAACTCATCGGGACGCTGTTCATCTGGGTTCTATACCTGATCGGGATTGTTGCAAAACGTCGGTTTGGCTGGCAGGGGCGAAAGATGATGATCGTTTCACTTGTCGGTTTTGGTTTCGTGTTTCTCTCCATGACCCTGATTAATTTCGGTTTGAGCGGGTTCCACAAATTTCACTAGAGGATGAGCGAATTACTTTCCATAGGGATCAGTCACCATACAGCATCGGTTGATATTCGGGAGAAAATGTGGCTGAACATCGATGAGACGAAAGAAGCCGTGAGCCACCTGCTGAAGAAACGGTTTCAGGAATGCGTCGTCATCTCCACCTGCAACCGGACGGAACTGTATGGAACCGCATCCGCTCTTCCTGATCCCTCTGACGTGCAAAGGTTCCTGATCGACTTCAAAAAAGCAACAGGGTCAGTTCGGGACGAACACTTCACAAATGCCATCGGGACAAACGCGGTGAGCCATCTCTTTCGCGTTGCGGCCGGTATTGAATCCCAGGTGATCGGTGATATTCAGATTCTGAATCAGGTGAAAGAGTCCTTTCAGATTTCTCGCGAGCTCGATGCTTTGGGTCCTCTCCTGAATCATCTCATGCAGTCGGCACTGCACGTGGGAAAACGTGTTCGCACCGAAACGCAGATTTGCGAAGGAGCCGTCTCGATCAGTTATGCCGCCGTCGAACTCGCCAATAAGATTTTTGCCGACCTGTCGAAAAAGGCAGTGCTTCTGATTGGCGCGGGCGAGACTGGCGAACTGACCTTGAAGCACCTGATCGGGAGAGGAATTGGCAGCGTGAAGGTTGCCAACAGGACGCGCGAGAAGGCAGATGAGCTTGTCACCCGCATGTCCGGAAGCGTTGTCGACTACAAGGATCTTCAGGAAGCGTTGCGATCGGTGGATATCGTGATCTCATCGGTGACCAGTCCGTCATACATTGTGCAGCCGCAGCATGTACAGTCGGTGATGAAGCAGCGATCACATAATCCTCTCTTCATTATTGATATCGGTGTGCCGCGAAACGTCGATCCCCGCTGCAAAAAGATCGACAACGTATTCTTGTACGACATTGATTCCTTGCATACCATTGTGGAACGGAATGTCGACCATCGACGCGACGAACTCCCGAAAGTTAAAGATATCATTGAGGAAGAGGTAAACGCGTTTATCAAATGGCAAAACTCGTTGAGCGTTGGTCCGACAATTCACGATTTGCGGAACGTATTTGAGTCCATTCGGGCGGAGGAAGTCGAAAAAAATATCAATCGTTTCTCTCCCGATGACCGACAACTCATCGACATTGTTACGAAACGGATCATTAACAAGATTCTTCACCAACCCACCACAGCGTTGAAAGATGGGGCCGAAGATCAAGGGAGGAACAAGGAAACGCTCCAGAGAATCAACGCCCTCCGTGAGCTTTTCGGAATTGCAGGACATAAATTGAACGGCAATGAAAAGCGTTAAAGTCATTATCGGCAGCCGAGGAAGTGATCTTGCGCTGTGGCAGGCACGCTGGGTGCAGCAGGCTCTGACGACCTCGTACAGGAATCTTGACGTCTCGATCGAAATCATCAAGACGACAGGCGACAAAATCCTGGATTCACCGCTCTCAAAAATAGGCGACAAGGGGCTTTTTACGAAGGAAATTGAACAGGCTCTGATGGACAGAAAGATCGATCTTGCGGTTCACAGCCTTAAGGATCTCCCGACGCAGTTGCCGAACGGACTGACGATTGGAGCCATTACAAAACGTGAAGATCCCCGTGATGTGTTCATTCCGCATCCGGAGAATTCTACCAGGACTCTTCTCGATCAGGCTCCCGGGGCGGCGATCGCCACGGGCAGTTTGCGACGACGAAGCCAGTTGCTGCACATTCGCCCCGATTTTGTCATCGAGGAGATTCGAGGAAATTTGAACACAAGATTGAAAAAGCTGGATGAATCTCAATGGGCAGGGATGATACTTGCCAAAGCCGGTGTCGTGCGACTCGGCTGGGAAAACCGCATCGGCGAAGTGATCGAAGCGTCAGTAATCCTTCCAGCGGTAGGGCAGGGGGCTCTCGGAATAGAGATTCGTGAGGGGGATGAACGAATACTGAAGTTGATTTCTTCACTTCATCATTATGCGACGGCACAAGCGGCGATTGCAGAACGTGCCCTTCTCCGAACGCTGGAGGGGGGCTGCCAGGTGCCGATTGGCACTCATGGGCGCGTGGATAACGAAGGCGACAGTCAAACGCTCCTTCTGAACGCGCTGGTCGGCAGCATTGACGGAAGTCGGGTTGTGCAGGGAAACATCCAGGGACATCCTTCGAAAGCAGATGCGTTGGGCAGAGATCTTGCCGAGACCCTTCTCGCAGGTGGAGCAAATGATATTTTGCGGGCTATTCGCGTCGAACACCCTGTGGAGAGCCCGGAATGAGTCTCCGCGGAAAACGAGTGCTCATTACCCGACCGCGGGAGGATTCGCTCGAATTTATTTCGGCCATCGAAGCGGAGGGTGGAGAAGCGGTCGTCATGCCGATGATCTCGATCTCTGATCCGGACTCCTGGTCGGGATGCGATGATGCTCTGGAGAGACTGGAATCGTTTGACGGTCTGGTCTTTGCGAGTGGAAATGGCGTTCGAAAATTCTTTGACCGTGCAAAGCAGCAGGGGGTACCGCTTTCCACTTTCGAAGATAAAGCAATCTATGCAGTTGGAGAGAAAACCAGGCGGTTGATCGAGGCACGTTCGATCCCCGTTCATTTTGTTCCGGACGATTATTCTCTTACGTCACTGGCTACCCATTTTACCGCCTTAAGGGTTTTCGGAAAGCGCTTCCTCCTCGTTCGGGGTAACATCGGCAAAGAAGAACTGGCGTTGAGACTGACGAGGCTCGGGGCGATCGTAGAGAGTGTTGTTGTGTACAAGACCTCTAAACCATCCAGGAGTGATGGAGATGCATTGAGACGCATGATCGATGCGGGGAAAATTGATATTGTCAGCTTCGCTAGTCCGTCTGCTGTTCGCAATTTCCTCGAGCATGTGCCGGTGGAGACTTGTAAGAAGAGTACAGTTGCTGTCATCGGGCCGACGACGCGGGATGCGGCAGTGGAGGCAAATGTAGAGGTAGACATTGTTGCGGAAGTCTCCACGGTTGAAGGGCTAACGAAGTCAATGAGCAAGTATTATGATAGCGCAAACATAAAGGATATGACCAGTTGATGAATGACCTTTTTTTGAAGGCATGTAAGCGGGCAGATGTTGAACGAACGCCCGTCTGGATGATGAGACAGGCCGGCCGTTATCTCCCCGAGTACAGGGCAATTCGGGCGAAGGCCGATTTCAAAACGATGTGCAAAACACCGGAGCTTGCATCGGAAGTAACTCTCCAACCGGTGGATCTTGTCGGCGTCGATGCTGCCATTATTTTCTCGGACATTCTCGTCATCCCGGATGCAATGGGAGTACACTTTGAGATGGTGGAATCAAAAGGGCCTACGTTCGCCAATCCAATTCGGACGCGCGAACAGATTCATGACCTCCCCATCGCCGATCCGGAGAAAAGTCTGAAGTATGTGATGGATGCACTGTCGATGACAAAGAGAGCCCTGAACAGGAGAGTTCCGCTGATTGGTTTTTCCGGTTCCCCCTGGACTCTTGCCACGTACATGATTGAAGGTTCAGGCAGCAAGGATTTCAAATACACGAAGCAGATGATGCTTAACGATCCGGAAGGACTGAAAGAGCTTCTAGACAAACTTTCCAAATCCGTTCGCCTCTATCTTGAGGCTCAACTTGCTGCCGGAGCGGATGCGGTGCAGATTTTCGACACCTGGGGAGGTACTCTCGCCCCGGATTATTACAGGCGATTCTCCCTCGACTACATGTTCAATATCGTGTCGACGATGCACCGCGACGGTTCACCGGTAATCGTCTTTTCGAAAGGAGCGAACCACTCCTTGCGCGAAATTGCAGAGATAGGTGCGGACGTTGTCGGGGTCGATTGGACAATCGACATGGCGGATGCCCGGTACAAGATTGGCGAGCGGGTTGCAATACAGGGAAACATGGACCCGTCGTTTCTCTACGGGTCGCCATCGAAGATCCGGGAAGAGGTAAAATCCATCCTCCGAAAGTTCGGGAAGGGTACGGGACACGTGTTCAATCTCGGACACGGCATTTTCCCGGATGTTCCGGTCGATCACGCAAAGGAATTTGTTCGCGCTGTGAAGGAAGAAAGCCCTGCCTTCCATTGAGGATCCGATGACATCTGTCAAAAACAAACCGAGCAGGATTTTCTCGCAAGCAAGTTCGTACTTTGAAGAATTGCAGGAGAAGATCTGCGCGGCGTTAGAGGTGGCTGACGGTCAAGGCCAATTCTCTACCGATGCATGGTCGAGGAAGGAGGGGGGCGGAGGGAGAAGTCGGGTGTTGGAAGAAGGGGGTATCTTCGAAAAGGCCGGAGTGAATGTGTCCACAATCCACGGAATGATGCCGGAAAGCATCGCGAAGAAAATGGAAGTGCCGCCAAGTCTGTTCTTTGCCTCCGGGATCTCCCTTGTCCTGCATCCGCAAAGTCCGATGATCCCAACCGTGCACGCGAACTTCCGTTGCTTTGAACGAGAGGACGGCGACCGATGGTTTGGCGGCGGTGTCGATCTGACACCGTACTACCTCTTCGAGGATGACGCACGGCATTTTCATGATCAGCTCAAACGCGCGTGCGATGTTCATGACAAAGGTTACTATCCGAAATTCAAAAAATGGTGCGATGAGTATTTTTTTGTAAAACATCGTGCCGAAGCTCGAGGTGTTGGGGGCGTGTTCTTTGATTATCTTCGGGATGATGCGATCCGTATTTTTGACTTCGTCCGGTCACTGGGCGATTCCTTTTTACCGGCGTACCTCCCAATTGTGGAGAGGCGCAAGGATGAAGACTGGGGTGAGCAGGAACGATCATGGCAGTTGCTGCGGAGAGGGCGATATGTAGAATTTAACCTCGTTTATGACCGGGGAACGACCTTCGGACTCGAGACAAATGGCCGGGTTGAATCGATTCTCATGTCTCTTCCTCCTGTTGTGGAATGGCACTATAATCGCATTCCTGATGTGGGAACGCGCGAATCTGACCTTCTCATGGTGCTTCGTCACCCGCGAGAATGGGCAGCAAATGGCAGCGCCTAACATCCACATGACCACAGGGTTCAACGAACGATGGATAGCAAAGAGACATTATTGCTTGTCGATGATGAAGATTTGATTCGACAGCTTGCACGTGACATACTCCAGGGAAAAGGATACACTGTATTTGAAGCTTCTCACGGCAAGGAAGCTCTCGACATTTTTGCGGAAAAGAAGGATGAAATCGATCTGATTGTTATGGATTTGATGATGCCAATTATGGATGGCAGGAAAACCTTCGCGGGGATGAAGCAGATCAAATCCGATGTCAAAGTCATATTTGCAACCGGATTCATTGAGGATGGCGAATCAGAAGAGATGATTGCTGGAGGCGCCATCGCCGTGATTGAGAAACCTTATCGGGTAGAAAAATTAGCAGATATAATCCGATCGATACTCGCCCCAGCGTAACAAAAACAAAAAATAACAGATGACACGAACACCCAATACCCCGATTGGCGTAGTTCTGTTGCAGCTTGGCGGTCCTGATTCCCTGGAGAGCGTTGAACCGTTTCTCTATAATCTCTTCTGCGACCCGGATATCATCGACCTGCCGCTTGCGTTCCTCTTTCGGAAACGGCTGGCCCGCTGGATCTCGACAAAGCGGTCACCCAAAGTGCAGGAACTATATCGTACCATCGGTGGAAAATCCCCGATCCTCAAACTGACTCGCAGACAGGCCCAGCGTCTTGAAAAGGAACTCAACAAGACGATTGCCGCCGGTGTCTATATCGCCATGCGATACTGGCATCCTTTTACAGAAGCCGCTGTTGAAGAAATGAAAAGAGACGGAGTTCGCACTGCCGTTCTGTTGCCGCTCTACCCGCATTATTCAAAGTCTACAACCGGTTCCAGCGTCAACGAATGGAAGCGAATTCTTTTGCGTAACGGCATCGACGGATTCGATACGCGCGTGGTGGATGAGTATTGCGATCACCCGCTGTACATCAAGGCGCTGGTGCGCAACATCAATTTCGCGCTGAAGCGCATTCCCGAAAAGGAGAGATCGCAGGTTCATCTTGTGTTCAGCGCACATGGAACGCCGATGAAGCTTGTGCGCGACGGCGATCCCTACAAGAATCATATTGAAAGAACATATTTAGCGACGGTGAAAGAAGGGAACTGGTCATTGCCGCATCACCTATGCTTTCAGAGCAAAGTGGGGCCGCAGCAGTGGTTGAAACCGTCGCTCGATGAGACAATCCAACGACTTGCAGAAGAGAAGGTCTCGCACGTCGTCGTCAACCCCATCGCATTTGTTTCGGACCATATCGAAACCTTGTCTGAGATCAACATGGAAGCCCGGGAGCAAGCACACGAACTGGGTATTCGCCATTTTGATATGACTCCGGCATTGAACGGAAATCCATTATTCATACAGGCCCTTGCGGATCTGGTACTCCAGAAGGTGAAGTCATGAAATCCACCCCGACGCTCGTCATCGGAGGCGGCATCTCAGGTCTCACGACGGCATTTTGGCTGAAGGAGCGCGGCGTAGAGGTGATGCTCCTCGAGAAAGAAGCAACCGTCGGCGGGACGATGAAGACAATTCACGAAGATGAGTGGCTGGTTGAGACGGGACCGAACAGTGCGCTCGATACAACGCCGTTGTTCGGACAGATGTTTGACAGGCTCGGTATCCTCGGAGAACGCATCAATGCTGATCCGGCTTCGAACAAGCGATACATCCTCAAGGACAAGATGTTGCATGCGCTTCCCACCTCACCGGGGAGTTTCCTGGGAACGCGTCTCTGGTCGCTCCCCGGAAAGCTCCGCTTGTTAAAAGAACCCTTCATCAAACCGGTGAACAAGGAAGAGACGATCGCGGAGTTCGTTGAACGTAGGCTGGGTCGCGAATTTCTCGACTATGCGATCAATCCTTTTGTTGCAGGCGTCTACGCGGGCAACCCCGAGCAACTGAGTGTCCGGGCCGCATTCCCAAAGCTTTTTGCACTCGAAAAAAAGTATGGGGGACTCATTAAGGGAATGATTCTGGGAAGGCAGGAACGAAAGCAACGGGCAGAAAAGGGGAAAGATCAGGCAGGAATGTTTTCCTTCAATAATGGCATGGAGACTTTCCCCCTTGCAATCGGTTATTCTCTCCGCGATTCTATAAAAACCGGTTGTACGGTCTATGAGATCGCCTATGATAGGGCGTCTTCGACGTTCCGCATTCATGTGTTGCTTGATGGGATGGAGCAGACTATTCACGCCAGAAGTTTGGTTCTCGCGACTCCGGCACGAGACGCCGCGCTCCTTCTTCGACAGCAGATTCCTTCGTTGGGCGCGATCCTCCAGCGAATTTACTATCCTCCAGTTGCAGAAGTATTTTTGGGATTTCATAAGCGGCAGATGCATCGCCCGCTCGACGGTTTCGGCTACTTGATTCCGGCGAAAGAAAAAAGAAAAATCCTCGGCACCATCTGGTCATCCTCGCTTTTCCCCAATCGGGCGCCAAAAGACCATGTGGCACTGACCTCGTTTGTGGGAGGATCGCGGCAGCCGGAAGTGTT
>QKGJ01000254.1 GCA_003251275.1 Ignavibacteria bacterium | reverse complement strand
GGTGAAGCTGTGTACCGTGAATCGCTTGTGTCGCAAGAGACATCTTTGCGGGGTCGGGATTCTTGTCTGATTTCATCATGACTCCTGGAAATAAAAAAGCCGACGGATATCCGCCGGCAGCTACAACTCCACCCCCTCTGCGGTTAAGGCACTAGCCCCGCATCTGCAACTTGGCAATTTCGTCCCGAAGCTGTGCAGCTTTCTCGTAGTTTTCTTTCTCCACAGCTTCTTTTAATTGCGTATTCAACTGTTCGAGCTTGGTCATCCCTTGCGTCGATTTTTCGGGGGACTTCTTTGAAGGTGTCATCTGGTCCTCTTCTTCTTCGTCAGGTACAAATCCTGCTTCGTCCATTACGGCGGAGGCAACATAAATGTGAACGCCATAACGGACCGCAAGCGCGATCGCATCACTTGGACGCGAGTCAATAAGCTGGCTGTCGATGGAGAGTTTTGCGTAGAACGTTCCGTCTCGCAACTCGTCAATGGTAATCTCGCTGAGTTCCGATCCGAACGAGTTGATAATATTCTTCATCAAGTCATGGGTAAGCGGACGGGGCGGTTTTATGCCTTCCATTTCCAATGCAATCGACTGGGCCTCCGAAGCGCCGATAATAATCGGCAGACGGCGGTTTCCTGACACCTCTTTCAGGATCAAAGCATAGGCACCGCCACTTGCCGGGTTCGTAGACAACCCAAGAATATCGACCTGTATCTTCTCCAAAGCTTCTCGTACTCCAGAATTCTTGTTTACTTCCCTAATGTCTTCTTGAGCTGTGCGGTCAGTTCCGGCAACACCTCAAACACGTCGCCGGCAATTCCATAGTCAGCAACCTGGAAGATTGGCGCATCCTTATCCTTGTTGATGGCAACAATGTACTTCGAAGAGGACATTCCCGCAAGATGCTGCACCGCCCCCGAAATTCCGCACGCCACATACATTGACGGCGACACCGTTTTCCCCGTCTGACCGACCTGCTCGTCATGCGGCCTCCAGCCCGCATCGACGACTGCCCGCGATGCTCCAACACCTCCACCCAGCACATCGGCAAGCTCTTCGATAAGATGAAAATGCTCCGGACCCTTCAGCCCGCGTCCACCGGACACCACAATATCCGCCTCGGTGACATCAGGCCGTCCTTCTGCAACCTTCACTTCCCTCACAACACATCCGAAGTCGGTATCTGTCAACGGAACAGAAACTTTCTCCACCGTCGCTGTACCACTCTCCGGCTTCGCGGTAAAAACATTTGGCCGGAGAGTAAACACCTTAATTGCCGTCGTCACTCGCACATCAATCAATCCCTTACCTGCATATACCGGTCGTGTTCCCACCACATTACCATCTACTACATCAAGGGCGATACAATCGGACGCAACACCTGCCCCGACTTTGACGCCGACACGTGGAGCGAGATCCTTTCCCATTTGACTTGCCGGAAGGAAAACGAGAGACGCGCCTTCCTTTTTTGCAATCTCTGCGATGATCTTTGCATATGCCGTGTTTGAATGCGTTGCAAGCGACGCTTCATCTACGGCAACCACACGAGCCGCACCGTAGTTCCCCAATTCCTTGGCGACACTTTCGATCCCGCTACCTATCACCAGGGCGGCAAATTCCACGCCCAACCTATCGGCGATACCACATGCAGCTTTTACCGTTTCGAAAGATGATTTCTTGAATTTGTTGTCTCGCAACTCTGCGAATGCTAATACCTTCGACATACCTACTACTCTTCCCTTTCTAGATGACCTTTGCTTCTTCGTGGAGGAGCCGGATGAGTTCAGGAACGACCGATTTGTCCGTCCCCAGGATCTTTCCTGCGCTCTTCGGTACCGGTTTTTTCATTGCCGTTGTCTCGACACGGATTTCGGCAGCAACAGCAGGCTTCTCCTCGATGGGTTTGTTCTTTGCGGCCATAATCCCTTTGAGCGATGGATAACGGGGTTCGTTCAGCCCTTTTTGCGCGAGAAACGCGGCCGGGAGTTTCGTCTCCACAACTTCGTGCCCCCCTTCAATCTCCCTTTCGCAAAAGACCTTCCCATCCTCCACATCCATTTTCACGACAACCGCAGCAGAAGGCATGCCGAGCATCTCCGCCACCAGTGTTCCAACCTGTGCTCCATCATAATCGATGGACTGCTTTCCAAACAGAATGATGTCCGGGGAGAGAGACTTTAGTTCGGCCGCTAGGCCTGCTGCAACTCCAAAAGAGTCGCGCACTCCCTCGTCTTTCAAGAGAACAGCCTTGTCGACTCCCATGGCAAGAGCTTTCCGGAGCGTCTCCTTGTGGGAATCGCCGCCCAGACTGAGCGCTGTCACTTCCCCTTTGAACTTCTCCTTAATCTTCAGTCCCTCTTCGATCGCAACTTCATCGTACGGACTGAGCATGAAGTTCACTCCCGCCTTATCGATGCTGACCCCATCTGATGAGACCTTGATTTTCGTTTCAGTGTCCGGCACATGATTAATACAAACAGCAACCTTCATTCAACCTCCGGCAAAACAAGCCCTCTTCGGAGAGCTCATGGTAGTTTTCAAATCTTGGAAAATAACTTGATGGTGTGGGGACAAATATACCGACTGAGCGAAAGAAAGGCAAGATTCGGTCAGATTGACTTTCATCCGCTTTTTCGATACTTTGGCATCCAGAAAAGTTTGATAATATTTTATTTTTGGATCAACGATGGCACAACATCCTTCCGCACTGAAAAGAGCCCGCGCTTCAAAGAGACGCGAGTTGAGAAACACTGCTTTGAAGACCCGCATGAAGACAGCCGTAAAACGAGTCCGGACCGCCACTGACAAAGAAAAGGCACTCGTTGAACTGAAGAAGACGACGAAACTTCTCGATCAGATGGCAGCGAAAGGGATTATCCACAAGAACAAAGCCGCCAACAGCAAGTCGGCATTGACGAAGCTTGTGAACAAGATGTCATAGACACGCCATTGTGAGATAACTAAAAAGCCTCGATCACGAGGCTTTTTTTATTCTGTCTCCGCATCCCGGGTGCGGCCGGGTTCCTCCGCTTCACGAATCCGCCGCAGTTCTTTCAGCTCCCTCACGCGAATCGAGTAGCGCGCGGCATCTCCCGGGCGCTGTTCGATGAGCTTATTGTATGCCGCGATTGCCTCATCGTACTCTCCCTGCGTTGCGTAGATCTCTGCAAGCGTAGGAGTAACAATCCTGATGTTCGGCCCTCGTTCTTCGGCTTTCTTGACAATTGGTTCCTTCTCCATGCTGGTAACGTACGTATGTGCGGAGAGAGTGTCTCGTTGGCCTTCCATTCTCCTGGTTCGCTCTTTCTCAAAGAGGCGGAACGCCTCCTCTTCCTTTTTCTCCACGGCAGCCAGTATTTGTCGTATTGTTGCATTGTCCGGCGTCGCCCGCAATGCCTTCCGGTATTCCAACATCGCCTCGACATTCCGGCCAAGCGCCTCATAGCACTTTCCCAGCACCAGATGGCCAGTCCCATACCGGGGAAACCGTCGTACTCCATCCACGCAGAGGCGCAGCGCATCTTCGAGGTTCCCCTGACGTAAATAGAGCCCTGCCAATCGGGCGAAGGCCATGCTCCTGGGATTCGCAGCGAGTCTTGCCTCCAACGAGGCGGACATTGTTTCGTGACGTGGCTTTTCTTGCAAAGAATAACTCTCCTCTACCTGCCTGGCGTTCGCGCCAGCCAGGCGTGTTTCAATGACATAATTGACACCCAGGAAAATCCGAGGAAAAACAGCATTTGAAACGGAACCGCGGCAATCTCCAAAAAATAGAGTGAAGATGCAACACCGAACAGACAGTAGAGCGCGAGGACGATCTCGATCATCACTACCGGACTTATTTTTATCGGTGCGTACCTTTTGTTCTTCCAGCTATCGTTCTTGTCGCGAATACTGTATTTCGGGGTGCGAATGAATTCGCTACGACGTCGGAATAATCCCTCCAGAACTGCACGGCTATTGTTGACGGCAAAACCCATGCTTCCCGCCATGAACACTGGAAACAGAAACAGACGCTTCCTCCAATCCTCATAGACATCCCTCTGAGAGAAGAGGTAAAAGAGAAAGGAGCCGATGAACGCAAGCACGAAGATGGACATGAATGCAAAGTACCCTTCATAGCCGCCTGCATGCTTGATAAAGACAAGTGGGACGTTGAGAACGCCGGCAATAATGATGAAGGGGAACACAAGATTGTTGGTCAGGTGAAACGTAGCCTGGAGTTTTATTTTCAACGGAAGACTTGCCCGCCACACCTGCGGCAGCATCTTTCGGGCTGTTTCGATGGCACCCTTGGTCCAGCGGAATTGCTGGGACTTCAGTGCATTGATCTCCGA
>QKGJ01000121.1 GCA_003251275.1 Ignavibacteria bacterium | reverse complement strand
CCAGTACAGAATAGGCAACGCTATGGGATTTGTTGAATCCATACGACGCAAATTTTTCAATTAAGTCGAAGATATCGCCGGCAACCTTTTTCACAGTTCCACCCGCAATAGCACCTTCCACGAATTCGCGTTTTAACTCTGCCATTTGGTTTTTGTCTTTCTTTCCCATGGCACGTCGCATCAGATCGGCCTTCGCGAGGCTGAACCCCGCGATTTCAGTGGCGATTTTCATCACCTGTTCCTGGTATACTATGATGCCATACGTCTCCCGTAATACCTCTTCAAGTTTTGGATGGATATAAGAGATTTGCTGCGTACCCAATTTGCGCACGATGAAATCGCCGATCATTTCCATTGGGCCTGGCCGATAGAGCGCATTCATCGCAACCAAGTCGGTGATCGCGGAAGGTTTGAGTTTTCTTAGCCAATCCTGCATCCCCGAACTTTCAAACTGGAAAACTCCAACGGTATCACCGCGTGAGAAAAGATCAAACGTCGCAGTGTCGTTTTCCGGAATGGACTCGAGGTCGATCGAAACGCCGTGTCCGTTCTTGATCAGCAAAAGCGCATTGTCGATCACCGAAAGCGTGCGCAACCCCAGAAAATCCATTTTCAGGAGACCTGCTGTTTCGAGATCCTTCATGTTATACTGGGTCATCACCTCAGTACTTGGAGTCTTGTACAGCGGGACATAATCACTGATATTCCCCGGAGCGATGACAACTCCGGCAGCGTGCATCCCGGAGTTCCTGTTCATCCCTTCAAGAGTCAGCGAAACATCAATCAGCGTGTTGATTTTCGGGTCTTTACTTTCCTTGACCCACTTCAATTCAGCAACAGATTCCAGCGCTTCTGATAACGGTCGAACCTTTCCAAGTTCGACAGGAATCTGCTTGGTGATGGAATCAATCGTACTGAGCGGGATGCCGAGAACTCTCCCCACATCTTTGAGAACAGCTCGAGAGGATAGTGTCCCGAAAGTTATTATCTGTGAAACCGACTCCTGTCCATATTTTTCGCGGACGTAGTTGATCACCAACTCACGCTTGTCATCGGAAAAGTCCACGTCGATATCGGGCATGCTTACCCGATCGGGGTTGAGAAATCGTTCAAAAAGTAGTTCATATTTTATGGGATCAACGTTTGTAATTCCAAGAGAATAAGAAACAACACTTCCCGCAGCACTTCCCCGGCCCGGGCCAACGGAAACACCCATGCCACGAGCAGCTGCAATGAAGTCCTGAACAATCAGAAAATATCCAGCGTAGCCCATCCTTCGTATGACTGCGATCTCGTGCTCCAGCCTTTCCCGCACCGCCCCTGTGGCATTCGGGTATCGCTTTGCAAAACCCTCACGAGAGAGCTTCTCGAAATAGTCTTCCAGCGTGTCCACCCCGCTTCCAGCCGGGATGGGGAATCTTGGCATGTGATTGCCGCGAAGGTCGAGTTCCAGATTGCACTTCTCCGCAACCTCCAGTGTCGATTCTATCGCCTCCGGAAAGTCTTTAAAGAGAGCGAGCATTTCTTTGGTACTCTTGAAGTATACCTGGTCTGTTTGATACCGTAGTTCGGTATAGTGAGGAGTATTTGTGCTGCTTGCATTCGGTATGAGGAGCAACACATTGTGGGCAATAGCATATTCCTGCTTCAGGTAATGCACATCATTCGTACAGATGAGTTTGATCCCCAAATCCCTCGCAAGCTGAGGTGCCTTCTGCCGAACGATGGCTTCCTTGTCTATTCCGTGGTTCTGAATCTCAACGTAAAAATCATCCTGGAAAATATCCTTGTAGATTTCAGCCGCTTCGTATGCCGATTGATCATCTCCATTGATAAGATGCGCGGAGACCACTCCACCAGCACAGGCAGATGTTGCAATTATTCCGTTGCTATATTCTCGCAGGATTGATGAATCTATCCGCGGCTTGTAATAGAAGCCTTCCAGGTGGCCAGCAGAACAGAGCTTAAGAAGGTTTCTATACCCCACCTCATTCTTCGCAAGAAGCAGAATATGATGATATGCTCCCCGTTTTCCCCCGACATCCGTAGCCTGCGTCTCCTTGTCAAACCTGCTTCCCTTCGTCACGATATAGGCTTCCATCCCTACAATCGGTTTAATCCCGGCTTTCTTTGCTTTCTTATAGAACTCAATTGCGCCGAACATGACGCCGTGATCAGTGAGTGCAACGGCGGGCATATTTTCGTTTACTGCTGCCTCAATGAGATCATCAATGCGGCAAGCGCCGTCGAGGAGACTGTAATCGGAGTGATTATGAAGATGGACGAATTGTGACATTACAAAATGGTTTTCTCTATGATCAGAATGATTCTATTGATGTGAGAAGCCAAAGTCAAGAGCAGATGTGGGGAACTTATGCACAACTTACGAAGATGAATTAAGCGTTCATCCGAGATGAAGCATACAGATTCAACTGCTTGTTCTGCAAAGAATTGAATCGACTTGAAAGAGTTAATCGCGAGCAGCAGTGCTGCCTCGAACCTTAAAGCCGGGGACGCGGGGTGTTCGTTATGTACTCAGGAGCTCTTTAATACGCGAAAGAATTTGATTCTTCTCCACCAATTCTCTCGAGCCGGTTCGCCTCTCTTTAATTTCGATTTTGCCATTGGAAAAATTCTTCTCCCCAACAATGATTTGATATGGCATCCCCAAGAGGTCAGCATCTTTAAACTTGAAGCCCGGACTTATGTCATGTCGGTCATCGAACAAGACTTCTATTTTTTCTTCGAGGAGCAGGGAGTAAATCTCTTCGGCAGCCTCATTCACCTCCCTGTTCTTCGCACCAACGAGTATGAGATGAGCCTGAAAGGGCGCGATCCCTTTGTCCCATACGATCCCAAATTCATCATGATTTTGCTCGATATGGCAAGCAATAATTCGTTCAATACCAATACCATAGCTCCCCATGATTATAGATTGTGCTCGCCCATCTTCGTTAAGAAATGTCGCCCCCAATGCATCCGAATACTTCGTTCCCAGCTTGAAAATGTGGCCCAGCTCGACACCCTTGACGATCCTTAACTTCCCTGACCCGTCCGGCGCATCCTCACCCTCCATCACGGTCCTGAAGTCAAAGTACCCTTCGACATTACAGTCACGCTCAAGATCAATGTTCGCCAAGTGGTAATCATTCTTGTTGGCGCCACTCACCAGCCCTTTGGCTCCTTCGAGTCGCTTATCTGCGAGAATTCTAAATTTCTTCAAGCCAACGGGGCCAATGGAGCCGGGGTCCGCACCGGTGAGGTCTTTTAGCCGCTCGGGATCTATGGGATGGCATTCCTCACCAACGACGCCGTTCAGCTTAGCCTCGTTCAACTCGTCATTTCCCAACATGAGCACTAAAATTGGCTGCCCGTCTGCTTCGTATGCAAGCGACTTTGCAAGATGGGTATGACCTACTTTCAGAAATGTCGCAACCTGATCAATTGTGCGAATGTTCGGGGTATGAACCTCTTTTAACGCAGCACTATCCTTGGCTGCTCCAGCAGGAGAAACGACAGAAGACGCAATTTCCAAATTAGCAGCATACGATCCATCTTCAGAAATGGCAATAACATCTTCACCTGCCTCTGACTCCATCATGAATTCCTGAGATTTTGACCCACCCATAGCGCCACTTGATGCACCGACTATAAAAAAGCGTAGGCCGCATCGCTCAAAAATCTTTCGATAAGCCTTATCATGCAAATCATAGCTACGATCAAGTCCTTCCCATGATCCATCCAAACTATAACTATCCTTCATGAGAAATTGGCGTCCCCTAAGCACGCCAGAACGGGGCCTTGGCTCGTTCCGAAACTTTGTCTGTATCTGATACCATATCTGGGGAAGATCCCGATAAGAGGAAATGTGGTTTTTTGCAATCCAACAGATAACCTCTTCGTGCGTTGGCGCAAGAACAAGAGGTCTGTTTCTTAGATGAAAAAGAGTCTCACCAAATGCTTTCACACGACCGGTCTGTTCCCACAGTTCACGAGGACTCAAAGCAGGAAGATGGAGCTCCTGTCCCCCGATCGCGTCCATTTCCTCGCGCACGATTTCAGATACCTTTTTCATCACGCGGTATCCAAGTGGAAGAAAGGAATAGATGCCAGCGGAGAGCATCCGAATCATTCCGGCTCTTATCATCAGCTTGTGGCTGGGGATGACGGCCTCGGTGGGTGTTTCTTTAACGGTCGGAATGAATCCTGTTGTCAGGCGCATAGGGCACGCTTTTGCATGTGAAGACGATTGAATGTGCCCTCGGGCAGAGTCGAACTGCCGACCTGCGGTTTAGGAAACCGTCGCTCTATCCATACTGAGCTACGAGGGCTTGTCTA
>QKGJ01000089.1 GCA_003251275.1 Ignavibacteria bacterium | reverse complement strand
AGGAAGCGACCGCCCGCGCCACTCAAATCCTGAGTGGCGCAACGCCGTTCCTCAGCAGGTACGCGTTCGCCTCCTCCACCCCGTCATTGCTCTGGACGCGGAGGATGTGACCGATGGCGCGGTGACGCCTATCTTCCTCATCCAGCTGGAAGTGAGCGCGCCTGAACACCAGTCTGCTGATCCAATCCGGCAGCTTGAAATACAGGCAGATCGCGGTGAGGTAATCCTCATTCATATACTTTCTTGGGTTTTCAAGGTTTCTGGTCAGGGTACTCTCATCCATGTGCAGGAATCTGGCCAGCGCCGAAATGCTGGTCTGGTTTTGCTTTTTCAGCAAATCGACAGCCCCCTTAAATGTTGCTGGAAACCTTTGTATATATGCATTCTGCGCGTCCAGCTCATCCAGTTGCTCCCTGTTGATCAGATCGTCCAGATAGAACCGCGTCTGCTTCACATAGTCGGCATCGTAATACATTCGCCCGAAAACATATCGGCCCACATTCTGCTGAACATACACCCTGACAAAACGCAGGCAGCAATCATCGACATGCGTGTTCGCCCAATCCGTGAGCAGCAGTTTGCCGCCTTCCCAGCGTACGAACCGCTCTTCGTTTCTTACAACATGTCCGTCTGCATAGATGAATGTCCCGCTGTCCATGACGGCGCGGAAATCTTCGTTACTGCGAGAAAGCAGTCTTGTGGTGGCTGGGTCGATCACAAACGTGTGCTGTTCTTCGCGCCACGCGTCCGGATCAAAGGCGAAGGGCTGAATCAACTGCCTTTCTACATAGTTGAGCGCCCCTTTCGCCTGCGTGAAGCCAAGCTGTATCATTCTCGCGCGTATCCGAAAATGGGGCAAGCCCAGTTCATCGGCCATCCTTTTCCCGGCTTTTTCGTAGCGCTCACCGACATGACGGCATTGGGTGGCTTCACGGTATGCTGCCGTGATCAGCCGGCGGGTATGGGTAGCGGGAAGCATCAGGCCGTACGCGCCGCGGTTGGCTTGCATCTCCATGATGTGGATTGGATCGGTCTGCTTTTGGTTTATATCCACGACGATCTCTTGCAGTTTCACCCGTCGCGGGTCGTTACTTCCCATCTTCTGGAGTCGGTAAAACAGATAGTGCTCTTCATTGTGAAAGCACTCATGGAAAACACCGTAGGCCGAGTGTTCCCGTTTGGTCAGGTTCTCGTTGACCACAATCGTATTGGCCGCGATGCGCTCCGATCTGGACTGCTTGCCTTTGATATGCGCTTTCTTCCCATCGCCATCCTTAGCGATGCGGTCTTCGCCAACAGCCAGGTCGTCTTCTTCGAAAAAAAGGATGGTATCCACGCCGTCGTGCTCATAGACACGGCAGAGTTTTATCGTCAATCCCATCCGCGAGGCCAACCCGGCGGCCGTACGTTCTTGCGGATGGGTCAAAGCTCCCGGGAGGTACTTTGCCCAGATGTTTTCCGCAACCTTGTCGATGCGGTGATGATCGTAGTATGGAACCAGGTATGAATCCAACAGATCGAGTCCGTCCCCTTTCCGGTCGACCGCTTCTGTCAGGCATTCGATACTGCACTCGAATTCCTCCTTGAAGCAGCACCAGAGAACGAGGAAACCCTTCCAGATCCGTGCACCGACCTGCGTATCCAGCTTCAGTTCCACCTGTACATCGGCGTAAAAATTCGTCCGGTCGATGCGCCAGAAGGAAACGCGCGGGAACGACAAGGTTTCCCGATTGATGATGGGATTCAAAACGCGTGCTCCGACGATTTCCGAGAGTGTCCCTTTGCGCAAAAGGCGGTTCATATACGAATACATAGGCAGTCTGTAATTGTCGAAAAGGTACTTGTTCATTGTCATCAGAACAGGAACGAGCACCGTCTTCTGCCCGTCCATCGGCTCAGCCTTGTATGGAATCGCTCCGTTCCCGCATTCCTCCGCCTCCGGCTGGCCGAGTTGGGCGGGGTAGGGTTCGGGCGGCTCATCCGAATGAAGAATCATTTCACAGTCCAACTGGCGACACTCCTCTCAACGACGGCTTCGGTCTTCCCATGGGTCGTCTTGCTGAGCCCGAGTATAGCACAAGTATTTGGAACTTACAAGCCAATCATATCGCACATCTATGCGATAATGAGGAATTGTTTCGCGAGTATTGGACAGGAATTTTGGGACAGCTGGATGATCCATTCATTAGCATCCTCCGGGAGGGGATTTACAGTTAAAGAATCATGTGCTATAATTCTGATGGATTAATAAGGTTGGGAGGGCGGAACATGGCGCCGACGGCACCTCTTTCGCAGGGGAATATCACGGATTTGACGGAGTTAAAAGCGAAAACCCAGTTTGCCGCCAACAAGGCGCAATACGGCGACAAGATCCGGGAACGCCGTATCGCCTGCGGAATCAACCAACCGCAACTGGCGCACGTTCTGGGTGTCTCGAAAAACACCATATGCAACTGGGAGGCGGGGCGCTCTCGTCCCGACCTGAATCAGCTGGTACTTTTGTGTGAGACATTGAAGACGACGGTGCCGTGGTTCCTCGGTGCGCCCGATAGGTTGTCTGATCTCACCAAAGAGGAACTCCGACATTTGAAAAACTATCGTTTTCTCTCTGTACCCAATAAACAAGCCGTTGATCGGCTGATCGATGCGATGCTCGACATCGAGGATAAAGAGCTACATGCGCGCTGCAAAAATGGCTTCCAGCGCATCCACAGAAATGGAAACAAAACGGCCGCGGGCGTGATCGGCAACAACTTGAGCGATTACCAGGCCGGCGAATATCTCTATGTGCGCACGAGCCGCGCAGCCTGCATGGCGGATGAAATCATCACCGTCACCGGCGATAGCATGGAGCCGACCTTTCACGACGGGGACGATCTGCTCGTCGAGCATACGGAAGAGTTGTCACCCGGTGCAATCGGCATCTTTGTGGCAGACGGGGAAGGCTATGTGAAAGAATATCAGCCGGACGGGCTGCACTCTCACAATCCGCGCTACCCCGTACTGAAGTTTTCCGAGGACGATCATTTCCGCTGCGTAGGCCGGGTGTTGGGCGTCGTGGCGCCCGACCAGTATCCCACCGGGATTGAGCTGGAGGCGCTGGAGGATATTCAGAGGGAAAAACGGCCCAAAGAGTAGCGTCCTGATGAACGGAATACTGCGATGCCATTGGCACACGCAAGTCGGCTTATTTCATGTGCTCATTGGGGGAATGGCAAGCCTTGACCTTGTCGACAGTATTACAGCGAGATAACAATATGACCGTTTCCGTTACAATCTAATTTAATAGCACATAAAAAAACGCCCGCTTCCATGATCCTCATTCCACAGCTCCCGAGCGTTTCTTTGGATATTCTGCTTTCCCTCATGTCGTTTGTACACATCGGAGCGTTCGGGACATTTTGTAACTGGATTGATTGTGCCCCAGCAACCGCGTTTCTCACGTTCGATCTCACGCTGCCGCTTCTTGGATAGTTTGCCTTCGTGATGGTACACAACAACCCAAGGTCTTATAAAGCACAGAGAGGAGAGGAAGTTCACCGCTTTATTACGGATAACCCTTGATTTTTAGGGAACAATAGTTTAGGATATTTCTATAATTATTCCCTAATAGGAGAGATCAGCAATGGCTACAATCCCAGAGTTGCTTAGGCAGCGTTCAGAACTAGAATCAAGGCTTAGGTTGATTCCTTACGACGGCAGCGTCGAAATTAAGGAGATTAACAATTCCAAATATCTCTATATCCGTCAGCGTAGTGCCGGTAAGCTAGCTTCAAAGTATGTAGACAAGTACTCCGATGAGCTTTACACACTTTTACTCAGGCAGACCAAAGAAGCCAGAAGCCTGAAGAAAAGCATTCGCGCGGTAGAAAAGCAACTGGCTGAATTGGGTTTCAAAGAAGGCATACTATCCGATCGAGTACTCTTAAACCTCGATTTTGCAAGAGCCAACATCAAGAGCTTGATTTATGACCAAGCTGTTTTGGAAGGGGTTTCTACCACCTTTCCTCAGACTGAAACTATATTGGAGAATGGTAAGGTCTACGGCGTAACCCCTTCTGATGTTCAGAAAATCATAAATCTTAAACACGCGTGGGAATTCATTCTCGACAAGGATGTTATTTCGTCACCCAGTGACTACTACGTCCTTTGCCACATCGCTAAGCTAATCAACGAAGGTTTTTATGAGTACGGCGGTCGAATCAGAGGTGTTCCTGTAACCATTGGAGGAACGAACTACGTGCCCCCGATGCCGATTGAACTTGACGTGAAAGAACGCATTGCAGAGCTTGTTCGTGCGAAATTGACACCGGTTGATATCGCCATCAATCTATGCCTTTACT
>QKGJ01000273.1 GCA_003251275.1 Ignavibacteria bacterium | reverse complement strand
GCTGCCGGATGCAGCTACCAAGGGATAATCCTCCACAGAGATCGGACGACTGAATGCTCCTCGCAATGCATTACAACATCATGCCCGACGGCACGGTGAAACAGATCAATCCATTCACCGGTACGGAAGTCTGGGCAGTCCCTGGGCGCAGCAAACGACCGATGATCAATCACCTTGCAGACACCCCGAAAAAACTTGAGGTACACTCTCCGGAAGACTACTGTAGCTTCTGTTCTCCCCGCTATTTCGAAACCCCACCTGAAAAATCCCGGCTTATCCGCCGGGACAACCATTGGGAACGAATTGATCTGCTTGCACCTGAACGATACTCTGACACCGTCGCGGAATTCCGGCGGGTCGGCAATATGTTCGAGATCGTCACTCTGGATTACTGGCGCAAAAATTATGCGTTTAAGATTCCCCCCACGCAGCAAAAGTGGAAGGAAGAGTATTTGGCCAATCCCGCCGGTCTGAAACATATCAATGAGGTTATTGAGTACAAGCTGCGTCAGGAATCAAAATCGGAAGAGGAGATCGAGAAGATGCCCTTGTCCGAGAAATTAACTGTCGCGGATTCATTCTTCGGCGGTGGGCATGAGTTGATCATAGCCAAGCGGCATTTTACTGAATCGGCACAAGATGAAAATGATCTGTATTCTTCCGGTGAAATGTCTCTGGAAGAACACTACCGCTACTTCAAGTTCACGATCGACGCAATGTATGATATCACCAATTCGAATCGGTATGTCCGTTATCTCAGCGTCTTTCAAAACTGGCTCCGACCTGCCGGTGCATCCTTTGATCACTTGCACAAACAAATCGTTGCTCTGGATGAATGGGGATCATCTATCGAGGCACAGATCAAGATGCTACGGGAGGATCCAAATGTGTACAACGATTTCGGAGCCAACTTTGCAGCCCACCACAATCTTTTGTTCGCCGAGAACGACTATGCACTCGCATTCGTCGGGATTGGCCATCGGTCGCCGACAATCGAAATCTATTCGAAATCGCAAACCGGCAGGCCATACGAACATACAGATGAGGAAATTCGCGGCGTCAGCAATCTTGTTCACGCAGTGCACGCCGCCATGGGAAGCCAGATTTCCTGCAACGAGGAGTGGTACTACACTCCCATTGACGCGGTGTACAAAATGCCCTGGCACGTTCTGATCAAATGGCGCGTGAATGTTCCGGCGGGTTTTGAAGGAGGAACAAGTATCTATATCAATCCTATGACTCCTATCGAACTTCGGGATCGCCTGGTGCCGAGGCTGTACAAACTTCGCGATGAGGGAAAAATTGAACGTATGCGTGTTGCTGAAGAATGCCGCGTCGATCCCAATCCGCTAAAGTACTATCTAAAATAATCACCATTCCCCACAGGATCGCCGTTGAAGTTTCATGAAAAATCATACGGCCGATCAGGCCCGCCACTGATAATTCTTCATGGTCTCTTTGGTTCGCTGGACAACTGGGCGACGCTTGCGAAAGAGTTCGCCAAGACGTTCCGGATTTTCACCTTTGATGCACGGAATCATGGTCGTTCTCCGCATTCCAGCGTGATCAACTATGAGGTGATGGCAGACGACCTGCTCGGCTTCATGAAGTCCCATCACCTTGATTCCGCGCATCTGCTTGGGCATTCCATGGGGGGCAAGACGGTAATGCAGTTCGCCCTTACGTATCCCGAACGTTCCGACAGGATTATGGTTGTCGATGTGGCACCGCGATCCTATCCTGGGAAGCACGATACGATTCTTGATGCTCTTTGTAATCTTCAACTCGATAGGTATCGAGAACGGAAAGAGGCTGATGAGGCTCTTCAACTATCCATACCATCTCCTGCCACACGACAGTTCTTGCTGAAGAATCTCGCGCGGAATGAGGATGGATCCTTTCAATGGAAGATGAACCTCCCGTCGTTGAAGAGGCATTACCCTGAGATCGCAGGAAACATCACCGTTGCTGGTAAATTCACGAAGCCGGCAATGTTTATCAAGGGGGGGCGTTCACACTATATTCTGGAGGAAGATCGGTCGGCGATCAGGAATCTCTTTCCGAAGGCGATCATCGCAACAATCAACCATGCCGGCCATTGGGTCCATGCGGACGCCCCTGAGGAAATGAAGCAATTTGTGCTGAAGTTCTTTTCAGCGTAAGGGTGGGTGGCTAGCGTTTCCAGTAGATCGGCGCGAACAACACCAAGACAGTAAACAATTCAAGCCGTCCCGTTAACATACAGAAGGAGAGAACCCACTTCCCGGACGCATGGAGATGAGAGTAGTTGTGGACAGCACCAACAGACCCCAAACCCGGACCAATGTTTCCGAGGGTCGCAGCAACGGCGCCGGCGGCGCTAATGATATCTTCACCAAGCAAGGTCATAAAAATTGTCATAAACGCAAAGATGGAGATATACAAAACGAAAAAGGCCTGAACGTCTGAAATAATCTCCCCGCTTACAGCACGTTTATTGAAGCGAATTGGAATGATTGCCTTTGGATGAACCAATTTTTTTATTTCGTTGTAGCCATTCCTGAGCAACAAGAGAATGCGCGCAATCTTCATTCCACCTGCAGTTGAACCCGCCGAACCGCCATTGAACATCATGAGTAAGAGAAGAAGCTGTGCGGCAAGCGCCCACAGCTCATAGTTTTCACTCACAAAGCCTGTCGTTGTCACAATCGAAACCGTTTGGAAAAAAGCAGCCCGCACTCTTTCTTCCACACCCGATACTGTGTCCATGGGAATCATCGGTATCATAACCATCGAAACAGCAATTACCAAAACAAGATAAAAGACGAATTCATTATCCTTGAAATAGCCTCTGAAGTCTCCCTTCACAAACCGGTAATGCAACGTGAAGTTTGCTCCCGCCAAAAACATGAAGACAATAATCACATACTGAATAAAGGGACTTGAAAAGTACTCGATGCTTGTGTTCTTTGTGGAAAAACCACCAGTGGAGAGTGTAGTAAAGGCGTGACAGACTGCGTCGAATACCGTCATCCCGCCGAAGATCAATAGTCCAGCAGTGGCAGCAGTAAGTGCTGCGTAGACGAGCCAAAGGATTCGTGCCGTCTGGCTGATTCGCGGCGTGAGCTTTTCGAGCGTGACGCCCGGAACTTCCGCTGCAAACAATTGCATCCCACCAATTCCCAGGAGGGGGAGAATTGCGATTGAAAGAAGGATCATGCCCATTCCCCCAACCCACTGCGTAATTGACCGCCAGAAAAGAATTCCGTGGGGAAGAGATTCGATTTCGGTGAGAATGCTCGCGCCCGTCGTGGTGAATCCGGACATCGTTTCGAAGAACGCATCTGTCACAGAGGGGATCGACCCGGAAAGAAGAAACGGAAGGCAACCCACCAACGATGCACACACCCACCCAAGGGAAACCACTGCAAAACCTTCCCGAATTCTTACTTCATGTCTTTGCTTCCTCCCGATCATCCACATGGTCGCACTTACCGCCATCGTAATCCCAACTGAGAGAAGCAACGCGGCAGTATCTCCCTCGCCATAATAAATCGACACCGGTATCGACGTTGCCATGAAAAGGCCGATCACCCCGAGAATAAAACCGAGTACCGCGATGACAGCTCGAAAATTCATTTCAGGTAAACAACCGTTCAACATCGTGGATGGAGCGAGGCAGCGTGAAGACCACAACGCGATCGTTTTCGTGGATTTCTGTTGCCCCTACGGGGATGGTGACGCCACCGTCATGCATCACACATCCGATAATAGCGCCATCCGGAAAGTCAAGTTTGGCAACCGGCTTCTTTGTCACCTTCGATCCTGCCTGCGCCACCAGCTCAATCGCTTCCGCATCAACACCGTGGAGAGTCGCAACAGAAAGAATTTTTCCCTGGCGGATAAATTTCAGAATCTCCGTTGCGGCAGAAAGCTTTCTGTTGACCAATGCATCAATACCGATGGTTGTTGCAATCGGCACATAGTCCACTTTTTCAACATGTGCAATGGTCTTCCGTACGCCGAGATGTTTTGCCATAAGACAGGAGATAATGTTGTTCTCCTCGTCGGGTGAAACTGCGATATAGGCATCCATGTCCATAATTCCTTCAGCGGCAAGGAGATCGAGGTCCTTGCCCTCATCCTGAATGACCATCGCCTTTTGAAGAGACTCTGCCACTTTAGTCGATCGCTCTTTGTTTGGCTCAAGAAGCTTGACAGAGACTTCATCCTGGAGTTCCTCCGCAACACTCATTCCTATGTCCCCACCTCCTAGAATCATGATATTCTCAAACCGGACGGACGATTTCCCGCAGAGGGCAAGCATTTCCGGAACACTCTCGGTCTTCGAAATAACAAACAACTGATCCCCCCGACGGAATGTGCTGTCTCTTTTCGGAATCAGCGTGTGTATTCCACGAACAATACAGACCGCTCGAAAGGAGAGATCCTCCGCTGCTGCGACAACATCCTCAAGCTTCTTGTTGAGAAGCGGGCTTTCATTGTCCAGCTTGAGTCCGATCAGCTGCACCTTGCCTTCGGCAAACTCCAGGACTTCTGTTGCCGCTGACCGGCGTATCAATCGAACAATCTCCTTCGCGGCTATTCCTTCAGGGTGGATAATGCGGTCGATGCCAAAGTCTTTTGCCGTGGTATCTCCAACGGAAGACAGAAACTCGGGGTCATGAACCCTGATCAGCTTCTTCTTCGTGCCAAGCTTGTTTGCGAGAAGGCAAGCAGTGAGGTTGACCTCTTCCAACGAGGTAACCGCAATAAGCATGTCCGCATCTCCTGCCCCTGCCTGCTCCAGCGTTCGGATGCGTGTTCCGCTGCCCAGCAATGTCAGGACGTCCAGCGAATCGCTGGCACGCTGCAGGCGTTCCGCGTTGCGATCGATGAGAACAATATCATGCTTCTCCTGCGAAATTATTTTTGCGAGGTGATATCCAAGCTCTCCGATGCCCACGATGATAATTTTCATCGAATGCCTGCAGCGTTGCTGACGATGGAAATTCCGCTCGATCCTGGAAAGGCGCAAAAGAACCGAAACGGGGCGCGAGCACTAATTGGAGGATTCTTGCAGCGTTTGCTCAACATAACTCCTAATTGTTATTTCTACGTACTTCCCCCTCTTAGTCCGTTCTGTGCAATGCCGAGAGTTCCACCGATAGGAAGTCCTTGACTTCTGAAAAAACATAATATGTTCCCCCAGCTTTTACTTTCTTGTCCGTGGCAATCGAGGAAACACTCAAACCGGTGGTCACCGAGACGATATGCGCGACGAGGACGATGCCCTGAGTCAAATACAATCCCGCCTGCCCGACAATCCACGGAAGGCGCGTGTACATGATCACGCCGAGGATTGTCAGGATCGAAGGTGTAAACACACCTCCGCACATTCCGAATTTTTGCTCATAGCATTCCGCGTTACAGGGGAGTGGTAGGTTATTTCACGGTGATATAATGTAGAGAACGACCCGGTTATTCACAAATCATCTTCTTCTATTCTTCCCTCGTCCTGCTGAATTCCTTATATTGCGCCGTGATTTCTGGATCAGATATATCGCTTTCCTTCGGCGGGCGCCACTTGTTCGATGGTGTTTCGTTCAGAATCGGCCCGCATGACAGGATCGGTCTCGTTGGATCGAACGGCGCCGGCAAGACCACCTTACTCAAACTTCTGCTGGGTGAACAATCGTCGGACTCCGGTGAGGTTGCGAAGGCAAAATTCGTCAGTGTTGGATATCTTCCACAAGACGGCATGTCCGCACTCGGAAAAAGCCTGTATAAGGAGGTTGAGTCCGTGTTCGATGATATCCTTAGCGTGCAGCGGGAGCTTGACCTTGTCCATACGCAAATGGGTGAGGTCGAACCGACGACGGACGATTTCGCAGAGCTCCTGGAAATTTACGGAGAACTCCAGCACAAACTTGAAAATTCTGACGCCTTTGTCCTGAAAAGTCGCATCGAAAAGATCCTGATGGGCCTGGGGTTTTCCACTGGTGACCTCGATCGCATGACGGACGAATTTAGCGGCGGCTGGCAGATGCGGATCGCCCTGGCAAAGCTTCTGTTGCAGCAGCCATCACTCCTTCTTCTTGATGAACCAACCAATCACCTCGATCTTGACTCTCTCCAATGGCTGGAAGAATATCTTCACTCCTATGAGGGCGCGGTGATGATTGTCTCCCATGACCGTCGTTTTCTCGACACGATGACCACCAGAATATTCGAACTCAGCCTTGGAACACTAACGGAATATCACGGCAACTATACCGCCTATCTCGTTGCACGCGAGGAACGAAAAGCACAGACCAAGGCGGCAATGGAAAACCAGCAGCAGCAAATCAAGCAGACGGAACAGTTCATTGAACGGTTCCGATATAAGGCGACGAAAGCGCGGCAGGTGCAAAGCAGGATAAAGATGCTGGAGAAAATAGACCTGATCGAGATGGAAGATGAGGAGGAGGCAATTCGTTTTCGATTTCCTCCTGCACCGCAAAGCGGAAGATCAGTACTGGAACTTCGTTCCATCTCAAAGTCGTACGGCACGAACAAGGTGTTTGCCAATCTGGACTTCGATATTGATCGCGGTGATCGTATGGCGTTCGTCGGAGTAAATGGCGCGGGGAAATCAACCCTCTCGCGTATTATCGCCGGGGTTGAAGGTTTTGACGGGGGGGCGCGCATTCCGGGTCATAATGTCATCGTTTCGTATTTTGCCCAGCATCAGGCGGAGGAACTGGACCCCAAGGATGAGGTTCTTGCAGTTGTCGACAAAGTGGCAACGGGGGAGATTCGAAAACGATTACGCACCCTGTTGGGTTCGTTCTTATTCCGCGGTGAT
Organism: Ignavibacteria bacterium; assembly: GCA_003251275.1. Taxonomy (GTDB): domain Bacteria; phylum Bacteroidota; class Ignavibacteria; order UBA10030; family UBA6906; genus SZUA-287. The sequence continues at coordinate 9,180 of QKGJ01000273.1, read as the reverse complement.
GATGTTTTCAAGAAAGTAAAAGTATTGTCCGGCGGCGAAAAAAGTCGGCTTGCACTTGCGAAAATGCTCCTTCAACCCTCAAACCTGTTGATTCTTGATGAACCGACGAACCATCTCGATATGCGCTCCAAGGGCGTTCTTCAGGAAGCTCTGAAGAGCTTTGAGGGAAGTTTTGTCATTGTTTCCCACGACCGGGACTTTCTGGAACCGCTAGTGAATAAAGTGATTGAGTTCCGCCATGGGATCCCAAAAACCTATCTCGGAGGCATTTCTGATTACCTGTATAAGTTGAAACAACAGGTCGCCATCGCAAAACACCAGGCGACCACGGGCGCGAACGCCTCACGTTCGGAAAAGGATCGCAAAAGGGCGGAAGCGGAGGAACGCCAGAAACGGTACAAGGTGACAAAACCCGTTCAGCAGAAGATAAAAGCTGTGGAAAAATCAATCGAACTGAAAGAGTCCCGAAAAAAAGAGTTGGAAGCACTGCTTGCGGATCCAGAGATCTATAAAGAGGGCGAGCGGGTGAAGCAGATTCATAGTGAATTCAAATCACTCGATCAGGAATTGGCAAGCGATTACTTCCGGTGGAATGATCTCATCCGAGAACTTGAGAGAATTAGCGGTGAGTTGGGAAATGACTGACGCCTCTGTATCCAAAGAAATCAATCTATCCGTCATGAAGCGTGGAGAAGTGCTGACACTCGCAGTGGATTCTTCTGCCTTCGAGGGAAAAAGCGTTGCGCGCTGGAATGGTCTGGTTGTATTCTTGCAAGGTGCCGTGCCCGGCGATCGTGTTACTGCACGGATCACAAAAATCAAAAAACAGTTCCTGGAGGCCGAGGTCGTTGACATTTTGGACCCGTCCTCTTTACGAACCGAGCCACGCTGCCGTTACTTCGGAACGTGCGGGGGGTGTAAATGGCAGCATGTTTCCTACGAAGCGCAGTGCAGGTTCAAGCGCCAACACGTAATCGATTCGTTTGAGCGCATTGGAGGATTCAAAGACGTTGCTGTCAGGGAGACACTTGGGGCGAAGGAAACCTATTACTATAGAAACAAGATGGAGTTTTCCTTTGGAACTCGCTGGCTTACGACTGCCGAGTTTGAGGAGCATAAGAACGCGACCACCTTCGAACAAGAGTGGCCGACAGCGCTGGGTCTCCATATTCCGGGGCGCTATGACCGCGTTCTTGACCTGGAGGAGTGCTGGCTACAGTCGGAGCTGAGCTGGCAGATTGTGAACGCAGTCAGGGAGTTTTGCAAAGAGGACGATCTCCCGGTTTACTCAACCAGAACTCATACCGGATATCTACGTCACCTGGTCCTCCGGCAATCCTCCAACACCGGGGAACTCATGGTCAACCTCGTGACTGCTGAGAGACGCGATGAACTTATGCGCTCGTTATGTTCTCGGTTGATCGCCCGCTTCCCTGCCATCACCACAATCGTCAATAACGTAACCGACCGAAAGTCGATGGTGGCAATCGGGGACGAGGAGTATGTTTTTCATGGAAGTGGAACAATCACGGAACGAATCGGCTCAATGAAGTATCGCATCTCTGCGAATTCTTTCTTCCAGACGAACACGAAGCAGTCGGAGCGGTTATATGATACGGCAAAAGCATTTGCTGACCTTCACGCGGGCGACAGGGTCTGGGACCTCTACTCGGGAACAGGGACTATTGCGTTGTATGTAGCGGATGCTGTTGAGGAGGTTATCGGCATCGAGTCGGTAGAAGCTGCGGTTGCCGATGCCAAAGCGAATGCGTCCTTCAACGGCGTGCGTAATTGTCGTTTCATTGTCGACGACTTGAAGGATCAGTTAACGACCGAGACCAGGTGGATGTCTGCCCATGCCCCCCCCACGGTGATCATTGCTGATCCCCCGCGAAGCGGGATGCATGGAAAGGTTGTTGAGGAAATCCGGCAGCTACGGCCGGAGCGAATGGTGTATGTCAGTTGCAATCCGGCAACGCAGGCACGCGACCTTCAGTTGCTTTGCGCAGATGACCTTTTTCGGATTACTGCCGTTCAACCGGTGGATATGTTTCCGCATACATATCATATTGAGAACGTGGTGGGCTTGAAACGAACGGATCTCTTGGTGGGCTAGTCTCGCTTCGCTTCGTGATATTCGATTGCTGCTTTGACGAATTCACGAAAGAGGGGATGAGGATTGGTGGCGCGGGATTTCAGTTCGGGGTGCGCTTGCGTGGCTACAAACCACGGGTGATCGGCAAGTTCAACCATTTCGGTCAGACCGTTGTCGGGACAGATACCACTGAAGATCATTCCCTTTTCCGCAAGGGTATCCTTGAAGGCATCGTTGACTTCGTAACGATGGCGATGACGCTCACGTATCAATTCCTGCTTATACGCCTTAAACGATTTCGTCCCCTTTTCCAGTTTGCAGGAATATGACCCGAGCCGCATCGTACCTCCATACTCCTTCACCTTCTTCTGCTCGAGCATCATATCAATCACGTTTTGTTCCGTCTGGCAAAACTCCGTGCTGTTGGCCGTAGCTAAGCCGCAAACATTTCGCGCGAACTCAATAACGGCACATTGAAGACCGAGACAGATTCCAAAGAACGGGATCTGGTTTTTGCGGACATATTCGATCGCTTTCACCTTTCCTTCAATTCCCCTCTCACCAAAACCCGGCGCGACGAGAAGTCCCGTGATACCTTTGAGGAGGGACTCAGCTCCCATTCTTTCGATATCTTCAGCGCGAATCCAGGACAGATCGACGCCGACGTTATTTGCTGCACCTGCATGCACAAACGCTTCGGCAATACTTTTGTATGCATCCTGATGATCGGTATACTTTCCGCAAATTCCGATGGTGATTCTCCCAGCGGGGTTCTTCACGCGATCGACAAACTTTTTCCACTCCCGAATATTAGGCCGCGGGCATGTCAAATCCAGTTTGTCAAGGGCGATATCGTCGACCTCTTGTTCGGCATATGTCAGCGGCACCTCGTAGATGCTTGATACATCCCTGCCGACAATGACGGATTCCGGCTCGACATTTGTGAACAGCGCAATTTTCTCGCGCACTTCATCAGTCAGCGGACGATCGACCCTGCAGATCAACATGTCCGGCTGAATTCCCAATTCGAGCAACGCTTTAACGCTATGCTGCGTCGGCTTGGTTTTTGTTTCTCCCGCCGACGGAATGAATGGAACGAGAGTAACATGAATCGACAGCGCGTTCTTCCGCCCAACCTTGAACATAAATTGTCGCATGGCCTCAAGAAACGGTAGGCTCTCGATGTCGCCGACCGTTCCGCCCACCTCAGTGATAATAACGTCAAACTCGCCCGACTGACCAAGTGCTTCGAACCTGCGTTTTATTTCATCGGTGATGTGAGGAATTACCTGGACGGTGGCGCCCAGGTAATCTCCACGCCGTTCTTTTGAAATCACTTCATGATAAATCTGACCGGTAGTAGCATTGTTCTTTTGGGAGGTCGTTATATCCAGAAATCGTTCGTAGTGACCCAGGTCAAGGTCTGTTTCCGCTCCATCATCCGTGACATAGACTTCGCCATGCTGAAAAGGGTTCATCGTTCCCGGATCGACATTCAAGTAGGGGTCAAACTTTTGTATCGTTACCCGCAGTCCACGCAGCTTCAACAGCAACCCGATTGATGCTGAGGCGATTCCCTTTCCGAGAGAGGAAACAACTCCACCGGTAACAAAAATATATTTTACCTTATTTCGGCGGGCCAAATCGTAACTCCTTAATAGTCGTTATGCGGGGCGCGGCGTCAGTATATCCGGACTGACGATTGCGCCAGAAAGAACCAGTTTGAGACCCTGCTCGATCGTCAGATTCAGGGGTGTTGCTTCCCCTTTCGGAACGAGAATAAGTACTCCCGAAGTTGGATTCGGCGGATTGGGAACATACACGCTCACAAATTCCATCACCGGCGCTTCCGGTGACGCCTGGTATGAAACTTCGTTGGTGACAAATCCAATGGTGTATAAGCCAACACGGGGATATTGGAATAAAACGACATGACGAAATGATTTTTCACTGCTTCCCAGGCTCAGGGCGTTGATGACGTCTCGAATCGCGCCGTAGATAGCCCGCACAACAGGAATTGAGGATAGCAGTTTTTCAAACCACGAAAAGAAAATCCGACCGATAAGATTCCGGGTCAGCAAACCCACCAGAAAGATCAGGACCACCATTGAGACAAACCCCAGCCCGGGAATGTCCTGGCCAAGCCATTTTTCCAACACTGGGGAAAGAATGCCGTCGACAGCGTTGAGAAGAGCCTGCAGAAACCAGATTGTCAGAACAACCGGCATGAGGATAACAATCCCCCGCACAAAAGTGCTCTGCAGGGCGCTCCACACTGTCTGTCGTATCTTGTTCATGTCATCATCGCCCGGACTCGCTCCAAATCGGCCTGCGTATCAACGGGATAACTTTCCTGCTCCGTGATGCTCACATGGATCGCGTATCCATGTTCCAGAATTCGAAGTTGCTCCAACTTTTCGGTTTTTTCCAGCGGTGTCTGCACAAGCCCGGCGAACGTCTGGAGAAAGTCTCTGCGATATGCGTAGAGACCGACATGCTTGTACAGTGGACATTGAGCTGCAAGATCGTTTGCCCGAACGTCTCTCCCGAATGGAATCATCGATCTGGAAAAATAGAGTGCGTTACCCTCCCTGTTTAGCACAACCTTTACAACGGTCGGCGTAAACAACTCTTCCACCTTTTCTATTCGCCTGGCAAGAGTTCCAACGCGAATCGTTCCATCGTCCACGAGCGGTCGTACAGCATCATCGATCATTCTAGGTTCAATCAATGGTTCATCACCCTGGACGTTCACAACGATGTCGCAGTCAAGAAGGTCGCGTGCCACATGTGCAACCCGGTCGGTTCCCGTTTCAATGGACTGCGGCGTCATGACTGCCTCCCCTCCAAACGATTCTACTGCTGTCACGATTCTCTTGTCGTCGGTGGCAACCAAAACCCGATCAATGAGGGATGCTTTCGCGGTCCGCTCATACACATGCTGGATCATCGGTTTGCCGTGGATCTCCGCAAGCGGTTTTCCCGGAAGGCGTTGCGAAGCAAAGCGCGCGGGAAGAACGGCTACGATCTGCCGTTTTCCACTCATCGATCCCCTATGACTTTCGGAACCTTGAAGAATTTTTCGCTGTGGACCGGCGCGTTTTTTAGAGCATCTTCGCGCGACACTCCTGGTCGAATTTCATCCTCGCGAAACACGTTTTGCAATTGTATTACATGCGAAAGTGGCTCCACGGTCGATGTGTCGAGGCTATTCAACTGCTCCATGTATTGAAGGATCTCGTTGAGCTCGTGGGTAAGCCGTTCTTTTTCGTCCTGCGAAAAGGAAAGCCGCGCGAGGGCCGCAACGTGTTCTACATCTTTCACCGTGACAGACATTTGTGCCTCTCTTCTTACTGTCGTAGAATCAAATATAATTGTTCATCGAAACTATCAGCGCAACTCCCGCGAAGCAAAAAAGAGTTGCACACATTGGCAATTTCGTACGCCACCCCATCGACTGCGACAACTCCTGATGCCGCAGGCGCAGCCTCAATCGTGCCGGCAGCGCTTGAAAAGTCCATGTCGAAATCTCCCTCGATACCACAGTCTGTGGTTCGTAGGATTGTTGTGTTTTCCGCCCTAGTGATCTGAAATTCCGTTACTCCAGCCCGCACCTGTTCATCCTGTAGTGTACCCGGAAGCAAACTTCCCACCATTGCAATCAATTGGCCGTTATCACCGCGGAGTGAAAGATTTGCCTGCACCGGAATCGTTGCCAACTCTCGATACGAAACACGGACACCAGCACCTCGGGTAACGCGAATTTTTCTATTTCCCGGCAGAGAATAATAAAACGTGTGGATCCCATTTGAATCGGATACCTGGATAAAGCGCGGGAACATTAGCCCTCGGGGGCCGGCAACAGGTGTATTCGTGGAATCGGTCGCAGTGATAATTCCCAGCAGAGTGTAGGAGGTATCTCCACCATTAAACGGACCGCTCAGTGGAGAGAATCCCAGCACAACAAAACCGGAGCGAATGCGATCCGTCGGGGCGTTGTCATCCTCCAGGTCGCAACCAACGATGACAAGGGCGATCAACAGGATGAAGAATTTACTGGTCCACATAGTTCCTCTTAATTGCTTCACCAACATGCTGCATCAGTTCCAACTCCGCTTTCTTCCCGATGTCGTGGATTGCCACCGGCGCATCCAGAACCAATTCCACGGTTCCCGGTCGAACGGCGAACGAGCGACGGGGGAAGATACCGTAACTGCCATTGACAGTCAACGGAACGACGGGGACGCCTGCCTTCACGGCGAGGCTGAACGCCCCGCGTTTGAATGGCTGCAACTTCCCATCCTGCGTCCGCGTTCCTTCCGCGTACAGGAGAACAGACGCTCCTGTAGCAACTTTCTTTGCAGCATTTTCCAAACTTTTCAATGCGTCCGCGCCACGCCTGCGATCGATGCCGACGTAGTGCCCCCACTTCAATCCCCATCCAAAGATTGGAATTCGTTCCAGCTCTTTCTTGTACACAATACGAATCTGCTGTGGGATACCCTGAATAATCGCCGGAATATCGAGGGCACTAGCATGGTTCGATACATAGACATAGCTTTTCGAAAGATCGACTTTCTCCAGACCGCGTACTTTGACCTTCACACCACATACCCGCAAAATCAGCAAGGCCCAGAATCGCGCGACCGCATGGAACGTCCGTCCCTTCTTGTCCAGTGGAATGGCGATAATGGCAAGAACCGCGCACGCGATTGAAAGGAGCCAACATGCGCCATAGCGTAGTATGCCAATGACCGAAGCCATTCACTCCATCGACTGAATCAGTGCAATCCGCCGTCCGATGGATGGATGGCTATAGAAGAGCCATTCTACTGCCGCATGCGGATGCGGGTCTGCAAGATTCGTTACTTCCAGTTTTCGCAGAGCGCTTATAAACGAATCCCTCTTTCCGGTCGTGCGAACCGCATACCAGTCTGCCTGCCTCTCATGACGTCGGGAAAGAGCGTTGCTCAGCGGCCCCGTCGCCATCGAAAAGAGAGCAAGCCATAGTGCAAGCAGAGGAAGAGCGGCAATCTCTGTTCTTGCTGAGAACCCAAACACATCGAGCGACCAATCGAACATCTGCCCGCCAAGGAACAGACCTGCAAACGTTGCAACAGTCCCGCTCACGATCCCAACAAGAATGTGCTTATGTTTGTAGTGCCCAAGCTCATGTGCAAACACGGTTTCGATTTCATCAGCGGTGAAATTCTTCACGAGAGTATCGCCAAGAACAATCCGCTTTGATTTCCCGATGCCTGTAAACCCTGCGTTCGCTTTCCGCGTATTCTTACTCAAATTGAATGTGAAAATTCCCTCAATCCGCACCCCGGCCTTCGAGCAAAGCGAAACGATTCTCTCTTGAATCTCTCCCGCATCGAGGGGAGTAAACTTATAAAAGAGGGGCATGATCAACGTTGGTGCAAGCCGTGCGAGTACGATCGATAGCAGTGTGACTGCAACCCCGACCGCCAGCCACCACTGAGATCCGTACGTTGCAAGCGAATAGTAGAGCACGGTTACCATTCCAATCATGAATGGAAGGGATACCAACACTCCCTTCCCGTATTCCCATGCCCATCTGCCAAAAGTCTGATTGGAGAGCTTGTACCGGTGCTCTAACGAGTATCCTGAAAACATCTTCAGCGGAAAAGTAATTACTCCCAACATCACCCCGACTGAAGCTGTGAAGACGACGACCACGGCGTAGTCGTTCGGCACAAACGAACGAATCAGAAGAACCAAACCCTGTGAAAACCCAAGAACAACCAGCGCCAATAGCAATACAAAGCGAAGGCCCGAAGAAATCAAGCCGGTGAGGAGCTTTGCACGATTGTAGGTTTTGGCGCTGCCGGGATTCTGAGGGGTGGGTAGGACCGGTGGTTCGTGAACCCCTTCGGATGCCATGATGTTACGCTAAAAACATGGTTGGTGCCCTGTGGTTTTCTTAGGGTAACCAAATTGAGTTTCAAAATCAAGGAAGAGGCGCTCTGGAGGGTGGCGATCCATCGTTGCTCCCCGATGGAATTTCTTTTCTGTTCCGAAGCACCGAGGCAATCACCGATACGGTGAGAACTATACCGATCACACCGAGTGAAATGCCGATCGAGACGTGCACCAGATCTGCGGCGAGCATTTTCAATCCGATGAATATCAACACAATAGACAGACCATGCTTCAAATAATAGAACGTGGTCATCACACCTGCGAGAACAAAGTACAGTGCACGCAAACCGAGAATCGCAAACACATTTGATGAGTACACAATGAACGGATCATGCGTAACACCAAACACGGCAGGAATGGAGTCGGTTGCAAAGATCACGTCCGTTGTTTCCACGGCAATCAGCACGAGAAAAAGAGAGGTAATGTGTATTTTCCCGCCTCTCCGGAGGAAAAACTTTGACGAGTCGTAGCCTGTTTCAACAGGAAAGAGTTTCTTCGCCAAGCGAATGAAGGCATTCTTCTCGGGGTGCACTTCCACCTCGCCACTTCGCATCATTTTCCAACCACTCACAACGAGAATGAGACCGAAGATGTAGAGTATCCAGTCAAACCTCGTGATGAGGACAACTCCCAAAGCTATGAACAGTGCTCTCATGATCAACGCGCCTAATACACCCCAGAACAATACGCGATGTTGCAGTTGCGGCGGGACCCCGAAATATGAGAAGATGAGAATAAAAACAAAGATGTTATCCACCGATAATGATTTTTCCAGCAAATACCCGGCAAGGAACTCCAGTCCGGCCTGCTTGCCCATGAAATAGAACAACCCTGCCCCGAACACCAAGGAAAGAGTAATCCACACAACGCTCCACCATGCTGCCTCGCGAATTGTCACCACATGAGCTTTCTTATGAAACACCCCGAGGTCTAATGCAAGCATCAGGAGGACAAACATATTGAAGCAGATAAAAAGGAGAGTCTCGTTTTGGGGCATCGTTAGTCCGTGGGTGCGTCGAGGAGCGCTGTCAACCATGACGACAGGTCATTCAACTGATCCTCGCCAATTTGGTGCATCATCGGATATTCCTTATAGAGCACCGTTGCGTTGGATTTTTGGAAGAGTTCATGCGCACGTC
>QKGJ01000398.1 GCA_003251275.1 Ignavibacteria bacterium | reverse complement strand
GAATTCTCTCCTGACGGCAGGAGTATTCTCTACGAGCAATTTGATACGACCCGTCACTCGCGAGAGACGTACGTTTGCGATACGGACAGTGGTGGCGCACAGTTGGTGTATCGGGAATATGATAAGGATTGGATTGAAGAGGGCATAGTTGGCACCCATTGGATGCCATATGGAAGAGACGTCTTGTTCACGTCGGAACGGGACGGCTGGAACCACCTGTACCTGATGAGGGGCGACAGTGCCAACATCAGACAGTTGACAGAGGGCGCCTGGGAAGTATCCTGGTTCTCCATTTCCGAGGATGGAAAGACAGTGTATTTCCGTGCAAACAAAGACGACCTCCATCAATGGCAGCTGTTTACATTGAACACTGGTTCCCGGGAGATTCGAAAGATTACGTCGTCTATTGGTTCCTACGACTCCCCTGTGCTTTCGAAACATGAGGATATAATCGTGAGCGATTACTCGGATTTCAACAAGCCTTCGGAACTCGTCGCTGTGCGAGGAGGGAAAGAAAGAAAACTCACATCCACTGTTAGTGCGGAATTTTCAACTCTTCAGTGGATCATACCGAAGATACAACACTTCAAAGCAAGGGATGGGACGATTGTTCCAGCGATGATTTACTTGCCAGCAGAAATCGACACAACGCGTCGATACCCGTGTGTTGTTTTCGTTCACGGTGCCGGATATACGCAGAATGTGGTGCGCAACTGGAGCTATTACTATCGGGAGTACATGTTCCATACGTACCTCGTCCAAAACGGCTACGTGGTCTTCGAAGTTGACTATCGCGGCAGCGCGGGGTACGGGAAAAAATATCGCACTGATATTCGCATGCATCTCGGTGGACTGGATCTGCAGGATGAATTGGACGGCGTTGAATATCTAAAGAGTTTGGGCTATATTGATAGCACACGGATTGGAATGTACGGCGGCAGCTACGGCGGTTTTCTTCCCCTGATGGCACTGTTCACATCCCCTAACACATACGCCTGTGCAGCTGTGCTTCGCGCAGTAACAAGCTGGGAAAACTATTACCGTCATAATCCCTGGTACACCGGGGTGCGGCTCGGGACGCCGGAAGCAGAGCCTGATGCATATACCAAGAGCTCTCCTCTTACGTTTGCCGACAGTCTTACGAAACCCCTTCTCATTCTGCACGGCATGATTGATGATAATGTATTTTTTCAAGACGCAGTCCTCCTTGTCGATAAACTGCAAAAGGCGGGGAAACAATTTGAATTGATGGTGTATCCTTCGGAAGAACACTCTTTTCAACAGCCAGAGAGCTGGACAGATGAGTATCGCCGCATTTCTGATTTTTTTAATGAACACCTTGGCGGAAAACGCTCCGTCAGCAAAACGGACAATCAATGAGTGAATATATCGTCACTGCCCGAAAATGGCGGCCCATGAAATTTGAAGACGTGACAGGCCAAAGTCACGTAACGACAACACTACAGAATGCGATCGCGACGAACAGACTTGCGCACGCCTATCTTTTTAGCGGCCCCCGTGGAGTCGGGAAAACCACCACCGCCCGGTTATTGGCGAAGGCCGTGAATTGTGCCGATCCAAACGGTACCAAGGAGTGTGACATTTGCAGAGAAATCACGGAAGGGCGTAGTTTCGACGTGCTTGAGATTGACGGTGCTTCGAACCGCGGCGTCGATGAAATTCGCAACTTACGGGAGGCCGTGCGATATGCACCGGCGAAGGCAAAGTATAAGGTGTATATCATAGACGAAGTGCACATGCTGACGAAGGAGGCATTTAACGCGCTCCTCAAGACTCTAGAGGAACCACCGGCAAGCGTACTGTTCATTTTTGCCACAACGGAAATTCAGAAGGTTCCGGCGACAATACTTTCCCGATGTCAAAGATTTGACTTTCGGCGAATCAGCACCGAGGAAATCAAGAACAACCTGGCCTGGATCGCAAAGAGCGAAAACATTTCGATTGAGGATGACGCTCTGCAACTGATTGCACGAAAGGGTGACGGGTCTTTGCGCGACGCGCAGAGCTTTTTCGATCAGGTCGTCTCGTTGTGCGGGACATCGATTACTCTTGACAAGATTCTTGTTGCGCTGAACGTTGTCGACCATGAAATATATTTTCTCGTCACGGAGGCTATTAAAGAGAAAGACTCGAAAGCCATAGTGGCACTCGTGGAGCAGGTAACCAGCCGCGGCTACGACCTCAAAGAGTTCCTTTCGGGGCTTACAGAACACTTTCGCAACATCCTCGTGGCAAAGACCACATCCTCGACTGATCTTCTCGAAGTTTCGGATGTATTTAAGAAAAGATACTCCTCTGAAGCGACGGCGTTTCAAACGTCCGACCTTGTCCGCATGATGCGATTTATCGCCGGCACTGAGGCGGCGCTTCGATGGAGTTCTCAGCCTCGGTACAGGCTTGAAGCGGACATGGTGCAACTGGTGACGATGCCCGGTTCTCTTGAGGTGCAAGCACTGATTCAAAGTGTTGAGGATCTTAAAAAAAAACTCGCTGACACTGAGATGAGCGGCCCGATATCTCGCCAGGTGCCGGTCGTTGGCGAGAGCGGGAATACCGGAACGAGGAAAATCTTACCCACGCGGCGTGTTCCGCTTTACAATCGACCCGCCAATGCGCGAACAGCGATTGCAACGCCTTCTCCGACCAACGGCTCCTCACAAGCCACGACCGTGAGTCAGGACGAGATTACCGCACGCTGGGATGAACTGATAGCGGAAGTGCGCACACGTCAGCGCGTTTCCCTTGCATCGGTGCTGGATACCTCAACGCTCCTTGCGGTCACAAGCGGAGTCGTGAGGATTGGATGCAGCAACGAGTTCCAGGGCTCCTCCATCCAGCGGAACAAGGAGTTCCTTGCCGATGTCTTTCACAAGGTATTCAACTCGCGAGCCCGATTCGACGTTGAGATATCCAGAACACATGTCGCTTCTCCAAGGAACGCCAAAGAAAGCTCTTCTCAACCCCGCCAAAGTACAACGACTCCTCCGAATACAATTACGGACGAACACCCGGTAATCCAGGTATTAATGCGTGAACTTGGCGCAGAGCCGATCGAGTAGCAGGCACGTTTTTTTCACATAAGGGCACAACAATAAAATAAATCGAGTCCAGCATTATGAAGCGAGAGGGGTTCTTGTGATTCCACGCCTTGACTTTCAACCGTGATTTCATCATTTTGAACTCAACAAAAGAGGAGCAAGACAGACCGATAATTGCTACAGAGAGAACCAGAGCACAGACTCTTGTGTTATAACTCTCGTATGCATTTATCCACCAGTCCGGATCACACAGAGGTGGTTCGGCATTTTTGTCTGAGGTAGCTATGAAGATTCATTTGTTAGTGGTCGGCGTGATCGTCGGGACGCTTACCGCGAGTGCAGGCACAGGGTTCGGAAAGTATGCCGGAGAGTTTATGTCCCTCGGTGTTGGCGCCCGCCCCTTGAGCATGGGAGGCGCGTACGTAGCGCTTGCGAACGATGTGACCTCCGGGTATTGGAATCCCGCCGGGCTCTCTCACATGAATTTTCCCCAGGTGGCCCTTATGCATGCGGAGCAGTTCGGCTCACTTGTCAACTACGACTACGGTGCGGTCGCTTTGCCTTTTGGCAGCAATGCAAGCGTTGGCGTCAGCGTGATCAGACTCGGTGTTGACAATATTCCCAACACAAACTCCGCAGGGATCGATGCCTTCGGAAATCCGGTGACCGACCCGTCGCAGATCGGCGGGATCGATCCCAACTTTGCACGGGTTGATCCCGATCGGGTCACGTATTTCAATTCCGCTGACTGGGCCTTCTACTTCACCTACTCCAAGAAGGAATCGGATAATTTTTCGTACGGTGCAAATGTTAAGCTGATTCGACGCGAGCTGGGAGACAATTCGGCAACCGGACTCGGGTTTGATGTCGGTGTGTGGTACACGCCGATGGATGGCCTTCTACTCGGGGCTAATCTCCAGGATGTCACCACGACATTTCTTGCGTGGGATACCGGGACGAATGAACTTGTCTCGCCCACAATGAAAATTGGCTCGGCGTACTTCATCGATATCTGGGGTGGACGGATCGCTCCCGCCGTTGATTTTGACGTCCGCTTTGAAAACAGGCGAACGGCATCAAATGCCAATCTGGGCCGTATCAGCTTCGATATTCACACCGGCCTCGAGTTTCAGTATAAAAACGTCGTTGCCCTGCGGATGGGCTACAACGACGTGAAGCAGTGGAGCATGGGTGCTGGCATTCAGCTTCCCAAACTCAACATCGACTATTCGTTTGCTCGCTTCGCATCGGGAGACGTCTTTCCGGATACGCACCGTATTTCAATAATGTTTACGCTTGAGTCA
>QKGJ01000074.1 GCA_003251275.1 Ignavibacteria bacterium | reverse complement strand
CAATTAAACTGATAACCACCAGCTGGGTCACCATACCTTTTGCAAGGAGGAACTCCGCATTTTCGCCGCCACCAAACAGGCGGGCAACTATTCGAAACGCGACCATTCCCTGGAGAAGCACAGCTGCTCCAGCAAAGTCAGAAGGATACAAAACGGACAAGACAGCTGATGGGTTGAAGAGAAGGAATGCGCTGAACGGGATTGTCAGAGCGGAGGTCACGCGAACGAGAAACGAATAGAATTCATTTATCCCGTCATCTTCTTTTCTGCTAAGCCTCGAAAAGGTTGCAAGGGTGCAAGTTGCGTCACAGAGTACGCAACATCGTACAATGATGCATGCGCCGGGCTCGTGAGGAGTGCTCGAAGAAACAATACGTCACCCTGTCGACCAAGAAAAAAATCGACGATCGTATTAACCCAGAAAATACCGCCGAACGTCACGAGTGGATGGATTGATACCGGGCGTTCGCCTCCAATAAGGTTGACGCTCGATAGTAAGCCATAAGAACCAATTTGAAAGCTGGATGCACCAATAAACAGCATGATTACTCCACTTATGGACATTCCCGTTGACGCGAGGAAGAGTACTCCGCCCAGCTCTATCAAACGGGTCAACACATTGATGCGGGAACTCAATGCGGTTTTCAGTTGAGCCGTTAACAGGATAGAAAACAGTGGGGCGATTGCCCGGAGGCCTGTATAGAGAAAGAGGAGAAAAAGATACGATTCAAGCGAGGAAAGAGATTCGATCTTTATAGTCGAGTAAAGTATCAATCCGATAAAGGCAATGACAAGGTAGAGGAGAATCCTCAGCAGGACTACCCGTCGGAAAAGATATCGAGTCTGCTCGATGCCGGTTGACTTCTCCAACTCCGGAATGAATTTATTGAGCGAAGTCTCCAGTCCGAAGGAAGCGGCCACAAGAAGCAGTTGGGACAAGCTTACCAGTGCGGCAAACTCGCCGTTATGTTCCACCCCCAGGCCACGTGCAATAAAAATAGAGGTGGCGTACAGAGCTCCATATTCGAGGAGCTTGCCCGCATGATTCCACAGGGTACTGCGAAATGTCTCTTCTGCGAGGGAGCGTGCAGGAAATTTGCCCGAAGGTAATGTCACAGGGAGAGACGTCCTTTGCTATTTCTTCAGGATGACAGCTTCAATCGAATACTCGCCATCACTGTGAACCTCGGGATCGGTGATCGTGAATCCCGATGGGCAGGCCTCGACCCGTGCAGTATGCGCCAAAGAAGTTCTCTTGTTCTCTTCTTCCCTTTGTCTTCGAAGTTTCTGCAGGGCAGAACGGAAGAGGTTGCCACGAATTAAGATTTTTCTTGTATGGAAGTATACTCTCCTTGCCGGATGTCGAAATCTCTGAGGTATGAGTAGTGAGACATTCATCGCGATGACGACCCAATATACAACCTTACCTTCCACTCGTCAAATTGCATTTACACGGTCTTCTTCCTATATTTTTCCCGTATCCAGTTCGGAGAGGTGCAAGAGTGGTTGAATTGGCCACCCTGGAAAGGTGGTATACTGGCAACGGTATCGTGGGTTCGAATCCCACCCTCTCCGCAAATCGAGCGGTGTCGCGCTGAACTCAGCGCCCTCCACAGGCCCGCTATAAATCTGCAGGCCGCTCAACATGAAACCACACTTCCGGACATACGGACCCCTTCTGGCAGCATTTCTCATGGGTTCTGCCACGTTTGCGGCAAGCACTGTCCATGTCATTTCGCTCGATGCTTCGATCAACCCTGCAACCGCTGACTTTATTGCACACAGTATCCAGCGAGCGCACAAGGCAAACGCCGAAGCTCTCGTAATCCGCTTAAACACCCCGGGCGGCTTGCTCAAGTCGACGCGGGAGATTGTCCGGGATATCCTGAGCGCCCCCCTTCCAGTCGTCGTTTACGTTGCTCCCTCCGGTTCACAAGCCGCTTCCGCGGGAACATTCATTACTCTTGCCGGGCACGTAGCTGCAATGGCCCCGGGAACCAACATCGGCGCCGCGCATCCCGTCGGGATGCAGGGTGGAGAACCGGATTCGATCATGAATGCGAAAGCGACAAACGACGCGGCTGCGTTTATCCGTTCCATCAGCGAAAAGAGAAAGAGGAACATCCAGTGGGCAGAAGAAGCCGTCCGCCGCAGTCTTTCCATCACGGAAAATGAGGCGCTCGAGAAGAAGGTCATCGATGTCGTTGCGGACAATGTAGAAGAGCTTCTACGGAAAATCGACAGTCTTGAAGTCGAAGTGAATGGCTCGAAACGGCTTTTGAGCACGAAAAACGCAGACGTAGTTGTGGAGGAGATGGATTGGAAGCACTCCATTCTCGATATCTTGAGTGACCCAAACATAGCCTACATACTTTTGATGTTGGGGATGTACGGACTCTTGTTTGAGTTGTACAATCCCGGCTCCCTCTTCCCGGGAGTCGTTGGTGCGATTGCACTTATCCTGGGCCTTTATTCTCTTCACACTCTCCCCATCAATTATGCGGGACTCGCACTCATGATTCTCGCTATTATTCTCTTTATTCTGGAAATAAAGGTTACGAGCTACGGGATGCTTACCGTCGCAGGGGTCGCCTGCTTATTTCTTGGATCGGTGATGTTAATTGACTCGGAGTCATCTTTGGAATTTATGTCCATTTCCTGGGGAGTTATCATTCCCACGATCGTTGTCACTGTTCTCTTTTTCGTGTTTGCATTAGCCTACGGGATCCGGGCTCAGCTTCGAAAAGCAACAACCGGAGAACAGGGACTTCTCGGAGAAAGGGGAGAAACCATATCCATACTTAATCCCGAGGGCCAGGTTCGGGTCCATGGCGAAATATGGAACGCCTCCGCAGAAGGAGGAAAAATCGCCAAGGGCACTGCAGTGGTAGTCACAAGAGTGGACGGCCTTCGTGTTCATGTCAAGAAGCAAGAAAGCTAAATTCAGAAAGGAAATTTGATCATGCCCGCATTTGGAGCAGCACTTGTCGTCGTCGTTTTCTTCCTCGTCCTGATACTTACGAATGCAATCCGTATCCTTAAAGAGTACGAAAGGGGTGTGGTCTTCCGCCTAGGTCGTCTCTCCGGCGTCAAAGGACCGGGGATTATTTTTCTGATTCCTCTTGTTGATCGGATCGTCAAGGTGAGTTTGCGGACCGTCGTGATGGATGTGCCTCCGCAGGATGTTATCACAAAGGACAACGTTTCCATTAAGGTCAACGCGGTGGTGTATTTCCGGGTTATGTTCCCGGACAAAGCCATCGTTGAGGTTGAGAATTTCCTGTTTGCCACCTCACAACTTAGTCAAACCACGCTGCGAAGCATTCTCGGACAGTCCGAACTTGATGAACTTCTTGCGGAAAGGGACAAGATCAATCTGCAACTCCAGCAGATTATTGATGACCAAACGGAACCATGGGGAATTAAAGTTTCGAATGTCGAAGTCAAACACATCGATCTCCCCGTCGAGATGCAGCGGGCCATGGCACGTCAGGCGGAAGCGGAACGCGAGCGTCGTGCAAAAGTGATCCATGCGGAAGGTGAATTCCAGGCGGCGCAGAAATTATCCGATGCGGCAACGGTCATCGAAGAACACCCGACGGCACTGCAGCTGCGTTACCTCCAAACCCTTACGGAGATTGCATCGGAAAACAGCTCGACGACCATTTTCCCCTTCCCGATAGACTTGATGGGACCGTTCATGGAAGCCCTAAAAAAGAAATAGCGTTGCAGGATGAACCCGCTCCTGTACGGTCATTCCAATGAAGAGCGCATCGTTGCTGTCCAACAGAAAGACGACAGAACGATGCGCGAGTATGTACGGACGAGTGACGGTATCACCCTCGCTGATGTATCATTCTTCCCCTTCCTTTTTCTCTCCCGTAAGAACCTCATTGAAGGATTTCCTGAACATTTTTGGCTGAAGCAGCTCGAGGGAAGCAACCACTTTTCTTTCCTCTGTGTGTTTCAGAATTGGCGTACCATGTGGGAAGCGGTGCGGCATATACTCGAACGGTACAATAAACACGCCTCCCAACGCGTGGATCATTTCAAAGATCTCCGTGAGCTCTTCCTCTACTCCGACCCGGTAACACAGTTCCTCATGCAAACGGGAAAAACCCTCTTCAAGGGAATGAAGTTTGATGAACTTCATCGTCTCCAACTGGATATTGAAACCTATACGTCCGGACACTATCGGTTCAGCAACGCCTCGCGAGAAGGGGACGACGTGATCATCGTTGCATTATCTGATTCGACGGGGTGGTCGCACATTCTGCACCAAAAAGACATGACCGAGAAGGAATTGCTCCGTACCCTCGTCCGCATCATCCAGGAGCGGGATCCAGATGTTATCGAGGGACATAATATCTTCAACTTCGACCTCCCGTATCTCTTGAAGCGCGCGGAACTGCATCAGGTGCCTCTTGCTCTCGGCCGCGACAGGACCATTCCAAGAGTGTTTGACCGCGCTAATGCCGATGGAGATCGGGCCTTCGACTTTAGCCTCATTGATATCGCCGGGCGACACATTATCGACACACTTCATCTCGTGCAGGAGTATGATGGAGTGAAGAGAAATATGGAAAGCCACGGTTTGAAATATGCTGCACGATATTTTGGCTTTGCATCCCCGGACAGGCAATATGTTCCCGGTGAAAAGATCTCCTGGT
>QKGJ01000341.1 GCA_003251275.1 Ignavibacteria bacterium | reverse complement strand
AGACAAAATAATGTCTACTATTGGCCAAAGCAATTCAAAATCTCTAACTCGTTGTACTTCTCTTGGGTCTTACCTACGCTCGATCGGGCGTCAACATTGTCGCTGGTGATGACTTTGTCCGTCGCATCAAACAATCGGTACGATCCACCTTTTCGAAGGCGGTTCTCAGCGACATAGGTGCGTTCGGTGCTTTTTATGATGCCCGCTTTACCGGGTACCGCCATCCTGTGCTCGTTTCAAGCGTTGATGGAGTTGGGACAAAGCTCCTGGTAGCCCAAAGAATGAACCGGCACGATACAGTCGGTCAGGACCTTGTGAACCACTGCGTGAATGACATCCTTGCGTGTGGTGCACGACCCCTTTTTTTTCTTGATTACTTTGCAACCGGTCGTCTTGAACCGGTTGGTGCGGCTTCTCTCCTTAAAGGGTTCGTGAAGGCGTGCAAAGAGAATTCATGCGCCCTTGTCGGAGGTGAGACCGCAGAGATGCCGGGGTTGTACAAGAGCAACGAGTATGATTTGTCGGGTACGATTGTCGGTATCGTTGAGAAGAAGAAAATACTTGACGGGAAGAAGATCCGGCGTGGCGATATTGTTATTGGACTTCCCTCAACGGGGCTGCATACCAATGGCTTTTCCCTCGCGCGGGCAGTTCTTCATCCCGTGTTCGGGTTTGATGAGTTCAGGGATGAGCTTGGTGACACGGTTGGAAACGCCCTGCTCCGGATTCACCGGTCGTATCTCAAACCGGTAAGCAGGCTTCTGGAAGAATTCTCGATCCATGGTCTCGCCCACGTTACCGGTGGGGGAATTTCGGGGAACACAAAAAGGATTCTTCCGCAGGGACGGAGATTGAATATAGACTGGGAGTCATGGGAGAGACCGCCACTCTTCCGGCTCATCCAGGAAGCCGGCGCAGTTCCGGAAGAAGATATGCGTCGCACATTTAATCTCGGTGTCGGTATGACGCTCGTCGTTTCACCTGCTGTGTGCAATAAAATTATGGAATCTCTCAAAACTATGAGGGAGCCATCGTTTGTTATGGGGGAAATACGCTAATACATTTCAGTTTTTGCGGAAAGCCATTCTCCTATGTCTTCCACAAAGGGTATTGATAACCTCCCGCCTGACCGGGGGGTCAACGCACGACACTCCGCTTCGGGTCATCGAATCAACGCACCTCGAATGTTGGAGCACCAGGTTCCCTCTGACCTCTTCAAGTCTCGCACGCTGTATGAACAACTGAAGACCCTCGTTGAAATTGCTCTTCACATAGATTCTGCTAATGATTTTGAAAGCGTTTTGCACGTGTTGCGTATGGAGACCCGATGGCTCGTCGAGCATGACCTTTGTTTTCTCAATATCCTCAATCCTTCCCGGACTCACTATGTCATTCACTCTCTCTCTTCAATGCCCGATACAACGGGGTTGCACAGACAACAATTCTCCCTGCTTCAGGGATTGCCTGGACTCGTCATTCAGCGGCAGACTCCCCTCGTAAGCAATTTCGCCGACGCACCGACATTCTCGGATGCTGTTGAAGGAGTTTTGCTCCAACACAACATGCAATCGATTGTCGTTGTGCCGCTACGAGCTGCGGATTCAATCCTTGGGTCAATGGTGTTTTGTTCGGCAACAAAATCAAAATACAATGACCTCGCAATGTGGATTGCGCAACTGCTCGGGCAGCATGTTGCGGTCGCATTGCGAAACACCACGCTGTTCGAAGACGCTCGAAAAAGAATTGCCCAGATTGAGTTGGTCAATCAAATTGCCGAACATTTGACCTCAACCCTTGAGTTGGAAGAAGTCCTCGTGTCTGCAGCAGAGCGTATCCAATCGAGCTTTGGTTATTACGATGTGTCCATATTCATGTTCAATCCAAATGATAGGAACCTGGTGCTTGTTGCCCACTCCGGTGCGAATAAGGGGTTCCTCCCCAACGGATATACACACCAAGAGGGAGAAGGAATCATTGGGTGGGTTGCCGCTCATGGAAAGCGCATTCTAGCCAACGACGTTCTTGACGATCCGCGGTATTCAAGTTTTGTGGATAAGCGAACTCGATCGGAGCTCGCCCTCCCAATTGTGATTGAGAGGGAAGTAGTTGGAGTCCTGAATATTGAGGACATCAGAGTGCAGGCCTTCGATACAACGGACGCTGTCGTGTTGGAGACACTCTGTGACCAACTTGCGAGCGCCATAAGAAATGCACGCCTGTTTGAACAGGTGAAAACCGCGAATGAAAAGCTTACAGAACTTGATCGCATGAAGTCTGATTTTATCAGTATTGTTTCACACGATTTTCGATCTCCCCTGGCCAGTATCATCCTTGCCGCAAAAGGGGCAATGTCTCCCGGGGAGAGGGTCAATCCTTCACGAGTTGAGGAACATCTGAAAATCATCGTTGAGCAGGCGACGAGACTTACACACCTGGCAGAGGACACACTCTCGACAACGAAGATGGAATCGGGGAGACTAGCATATCAAATGGAGGTTTTGGACACCGCCTCTATCGTGAAGGAAGCATCCTCTTTGGTGAATCTATCCCGCCTGCATCGAGTGGAGGTGCACATAGAGAAGGAAGCAAAGTCCGTCTATGGCGACGAAATGAAAATTCGACAGGTCTTGCACAACCTTATTTCAAATGCGGTAAAATACTCTCCGCGAGGGGGCAAAATCACAATTGAGGCACGGCAACAATCATCGACAATGAATGTTTTTTCAGTGTCAGACGAAGGAGTGGGTATTCCCTCAAGCCAATTGAACCGGCTTTTTCAGAAATTCTCAAGGGTAACACAAGAATCTACAAGGGAAATCAAAGGATCCGGTCTTGGACTCTGGATTTGCCAGGAGATTGTGCGGGCTCATGGTGGGGAGATTTGGACAGAAAGCGTTCCTAGGGTAGGATCGGTATTCTCCTTTACTCTGCCAAAGCCCAAAGATCTAACGTAACTCCGCATCTATCTTTTTTCTCTCCTCTCCTTCCAGCCGCTTCGTCACGTCAAGATAGAATTCACTCCAATATTTTGGGTCGGTTCGGTACTTTAAAACAGTTGCTTTGAACTGCTGAATTGTTGCCCCACTGGCTTCCGAAATTGCTTGGGCAATTGAGTCCGCTCTTGTCGAATCCGTGATAGGCGGGCTCCATTTTGCGTGTTCTTTCAGGATCTGCGTATAGATTTCAATGAACCTCTGCCTCTCTAGGACGTTTGGGTCATGTGGCTCTGGGCATCCAACACACAATATTGAAAGGAGAAGTAAAGTGAACTTGGGCATTTTCTTTGAAGGGTAACAAATGATGATGTCTGAATCAATTCCCCCGTCTTGGACTGCCATGCTTTCATGCCATTCTGCCCAAAGCGATCGCTCCCGGCAAACATCTCCTTGACTTTCAAGACCCACGTCGTTATATTCCTACCCCAATTCGCATAGGAATTGGTCTGTTTTTATCAATTATTGATCGATTTCTATCATCTTATGGCCTCTACAACCGATTTCCGTCCCGGGTTAGTGATCAAGTACAACAATGAACTGTGGACTGTGGTCGAGTTCCAACACGTAAATCCTGGAAACTGGCGAGCGTTCGTTCGAACCAAGCTAAAGAACCTCAAGAGCGGGAAGGTAATCGAAAACCGGTTCAGAGCTGGAGAAAGTATCGAGCCCATTAGGATTGAGCGAAAGGAATTTCAGTTTTTGTATCGAGATGGTTCAGGCTACGTTTTTATGGACAAGGAGACTTTCGATCAGATGACTGTTGAAGAGGCTCAGGTTGGGGAAGGAGCGAGGTTCTTAAAGGACGGTGAGGGAGTTGATATACTAGTCAATGGAGATGAGATTACGGGCATAGAATTGCCAATTACCGTTGACCTCAAGATTGTCGAAACAGTGCCGGGAGTGAAGGGTGACAGTGCCAATCCCGGAACAAAGCCTGCTCAGGTTGAGACTGGAGCAACGGTCAACGTCCCCCTTTTTCTCAATGAAGGTGATCTGATCAAGGTCGATACCCGAAGCGGTGGCTACATCGAGCGGGTAAAAGTGTAACCCTCCGACAATGTTGAGTAAAAAAACCTGGGCCACCACCTGGATTCGTCCGGCCAGCCCCCAAGTCGACTAATCCCGACAAACACACACGGGCATTGCAGTCAAAAAACGCCACAACCGTGGAGATCATATGGACTTAGGGTACATCAAGAAGCTTATCAAAATCCTCTCGGACAGCGAAGTCCATGAGTTGGAGATTGAAGAGGATGGAAAGAAGATCCGGATTGTCAAACCAACTATGCAGGGGTTTGCTCACACCATCCCGGTCGATTCACCCACGATGGAAATGTCCGCTCCTCATCCCCATGTTGCAGCCAGCACTTCTCAACCTCCCACTGGACCTTCTCCCACCCCAACCGCCG
>QKGJ01000245.1 GCA_003251275.1 Ignavibacteria bacterium | reverse complement strand
GTGCCGACATAGCTATGATAGAGCGGGTAATGCAGAACCTGATTGATAACGCGATACGGTTTACGCCAAAAGGGGGAACGGTGGAACTTGGCGCCCGGAGTGAAGGGAACAAGGTATGGTCAACCGTTCACGATTCAGGAAAGGGAATCGCCGCGAAGGACCTACCGCGCATTTTCGACCGCTATTACCAGGCCAGGACCAAGGACTCAGAAGGTGGGGCCGGTCTCGGGCTCTCCATCGTCCGGAAGATAGTTGAGTTACATGGCGAAAAAGTCACGGTCCGGAGCGATCCTGACAATGGTACAACATTCGAATTCTCTTTACCTGCCGCATAAAATCATTACTCGCTTGTTTGACTCATACCGCTTCTTGCATTTCTGAAGAACATTTCAGAGTTTATCTCAACCCCTCCCCATTCTGTTCTCATCAAAAGGCCAGAGGTATCTCATGGTCAGCGCAGAAACCGCACTGCGTACGATACTCGATTCAATAAATCCAGTTAGAACCGAAACAATTTACTTTGCAACAGCATCCGGTCGCATCTTGGCAACCAACGTGGCCGCACCCGAAGATGTGCCGGCATTTGATAATAGCGCAATGGATGGTTTCGCGGTTCGTGCCAGTGATCTTTCAGAAACCTCGGCGAAGAAACCTAGTGACCTCAGGGTAATAGGTGAATCGTCTGCGGGGCATCCGTGGGCGGGTGAGTTGCCCCCGGGCGCCGCAGTACGCATTATGACAGGTGCAGTTATCCCTCTTGGCGCGGATACCGTAGTCCCGATCGAAGATGTTCAGTCCTCCAACGCCACAAATATTCGTGTGTTAGGCGCTCCCCGAATGCATAAGCACATACGAAAGCGTGGAGAAGAGATGAGGGCGGGGAGCCATGTCTTCTCAAGCGGGACTATCATCGGACCATCGCAGCTTGGCGTACTTGCCTCTCTCGGCTGTACAAAGATTGAAGTATTTGAACGACCCATCGTGACCATCATACCCACAGGAGATGAGCTGGTCGATCCGGAGGACAAACCTGCCCCGGGGCAGATTCGGAACAGTAGTTCGTTCGTTCTTTCCGCCTTCGCCTCCGCGGATGGGTGTGAGACAAACACGCATGACATAGTATGCGATCAGAAGACAAAAATCGCGAAGGCGATCTCAAATTCTCTCAGCAGCGATGTAGTTCTGGTTACCGGAGGAGTCTCTGTAGGACGATATGATCATGTTCCAAAAGTGCTAGAAGAGCTTGGTGCCGAGATTCTCTTCTCAAAGGTAAATATCAAGCCAGGGAAACCGCTCCTCTTTGCTCGACTTCACTCGACACTCATCTTCGGTCTTCCCGGAAACCCTGTTTCGACAACTGTTAGTTATATTCAGTTTGTACGACCTGCTCTTCACCGCCTGACGGGCAGAGAATTCAAGCCACCCCTTCGAATCTCTGCAAGGCTGGAGCATGAATTGGTCAAGAGCGACAATCGCCGACACTTTCTCAGAGCTATTCTGGAGGAACAAAATGAAGAGCTGTTCGTCAGGACAACCGGGCCGCAAGGGTCTGGCATGCTAAGTTCTGTTACGAAGGCGAACTGCTTCATTGTTATTCCTGAGAAAGAGGTTTCATTCAAAAGGGGCGATGTAGTTGAAGTGGAGTTGATACAATGATCACCAATAGCGCAATGTCTCCTTCACCCAATAGCCCGAAAATGTCCCGCTCGGTTGAGGCCGCCGCATCGATTAGCTGTCTTCCGGAAACAATTCAGCGCATCCAAGAGGGGAGAATCAATGACATTGATCCTTTCTCGGTGGCCCGGGTGACGGCGACGCAAAGTGCGAAGAACGCATCATTGCTTATCCCGTATGTGGATCATGTTCCTGTACAGACCGTCGATGTACGTTTTGAATTTGGTGAGGCGGTCGTGCGCGTTCTGCTCACAGTGAGCTCACAGAACGAAGGAGGCCTGGAAGTTGTCGCGCTTACCGCAACGTCCATAGCAGCCTCAACGCTTTACGACCTGATCCGCGCAACGGATCCCACTGTGGAAATCCATACCATCGGACTCACCGGTGTTCGAAAAAACAAGGTAGAAAACGCAAAGGACTGGGTGCGACTAAGAAAGGGTGCGGTTGTGCTGTTTGCAGATGTTGTCAGAAACCGTGGAGGGTCTGCGACTGCGACCATAATAAAGGATCGGCTGGAACGATTTGGATTTGAAGTGGCGTCAAACCTTCTCGTGGTGGAGGGTGCCGGATCCCTTGAAACCGCGCTAAAACGTCTTTGCGACGATGTGGGAGTCGATCTGGTTGTCACATCCGGAGGCACAGGAACAAATCCCGGCGATGTCACCCCGGAAGTGACAACTCGCATCTTGCACAAAGTCCTTCCCAATCTGAGTCAACTGATGCGAACGAAAGGACAACGGCGATTCTCGATTCACTCGCGAGGCGTTGCCGGTGTTCGCGGCAAGACTGTGATCGTCAATCTCCCCGGGACTCCCGGAGGAATCAGTGACTCCCTCTCTGCACTCCTCCCATGGCTCTTCAAATCCCTGCCACATCGCGAAAGACAATAAAAAAGTCCTCCACGAGGAAGGACTTTTTCTCTCACTTGATTGCGGAAATTGTCAGTTCACTGAAATCAGTTTGGTGTCCTGGCCTTTCTGCACACCCTGCTGAACTATTTTCTCTGTCTGCGATGCTTTCATCTCGGCAATGCTGTTATGAATCGCCTTCAACGAAGTGTCAATTCTATCCAGCCAGCTGACTAATTCCCGATCGCTCTCGTGCTTTCGACGGATGGTGTGGGAACTGATGGAGATCGTCGCAAGTGGATTGTTCATTGTCTCGTGAAGTGTTTTGGTTATGTCATCCAACATTCTCAAATGGATGCGCTGACGCTCAAATTCGTTCTCTACCTTCTTCCGATACTCGAGGTCTTCCGCCCGCTGCCGTCGATACTTCTGCAATTGCATGACGATAGCTGCAATGACCCACATGAAGATAAGCGAGTCGAACTGAAACAGATAGTCAAGGAATGTATGCTTGACGGCCGGCCTTTTGATAAGTTCTATTGATGTAAGAAGATAATATCCGTAGATGATCACGGCCGCGACCAGGATAGAATACTTATCAAGGAAGGAAACGAGTCTCTTCCACATCTTTCCGTTCTGAATGCTCATCGGTGCTCCACAAGAGAATAAGGTGCAAAGCGTTGTTTCCAATGTTTCCCTTCACGAATCATGCCATTGGAGGCGTGGCTTTTTAACTTATGAGGAGGGGTTTTTTCTGAATATGTGTCTTCCCATCATATACCATGAGTCCTCATACGACGTTCTTGACTTCAAATTCAGGTGCGAATTAGTTATCATCACAGCAACAATTCATACTTGAGGAGTTCCCATGAAAAACACCAGCATTGGCTTTCTAGTAAGCACACTCCTTCTTGTCTGGGGCTGTGGTGGGAAAAAATCAGACGTTGTTGTTGTCTCAAAGACTTTGAAGAAGGAAGTTTCTGTGAGTACGGCTGTCCCGGGAGAGTTCGGGGACTTCGCACCTGCCAGTTCGAACATATTTTGGGTGGAAGGAGAGGTGCGGAACGACTCCAAGGAAGACCTCAAAAATGTCGAGTTGGGTTTCAAATGCACTGACGGCGCGAAGACAGTACTTTTCTCCGTGAATATTCCTTCAATTCCTGCGGGTAAAACAGTCCCGTATAAAACTCGTATTATGGATTCGAGGGTTGAGCTTCGACTCCTTGATGAGGAACCTGACATACGGATTCCCTGAGTGCCATTTCCCCCCGAGAGAATAGAAACCGGTCGTTTGGTGCTGCGACATCCGCAAGGGGAAGACGCCCAGATGATTTTCGCTGGATATGCTACCGATCCGGAGGTTACCCGTTACCTTCTGTGGAAGCCACATAAATCTATAAATGACACAGTGGATTTCCTTGCGCGTTGCTATTTCCTTATTCAGGAGAGGGTCGCGTTTCCATTTTCGATTACCATGAAGGGCACGGATGAACTTGTCGGAATGACGGAAATGAGAATTGCTGGCAGTCGGATCGACCTCGGGTACGTGCTTGGCAGAAAACATTGGAACCAGGGGATCATGACCGAAGCGGTGCAGCAATTGATTGCCGTGGGATTTCAAGAACCGACGATCTTCCGTGTTGGGGCGACCTGCCATACCGAAAACATCGCATCGGCCCGTGTGCTGGAAAAAGCCGGCATGGTCAGGGAAGGGATTTTGCGTTGTTATTCATTATTTCCGAATCTAGGACCTACACCGGAGGACGTTTACTCCTATGCTATTACGAAATGACCACGGTGTACTGTGGTATCTTGTTCTTCCCTCGATTGACCTTCTGATATTCCTTCAGTTTTCAAAATTCGTTGATGAAGCCTCTCCTGATAAAC
>QKGJ01000096.1 GCA_003251275.1 Ignavibacteria bacterium | reverse complement strand
TGACTGACTGCGGCTTGCTCCGCGTGCCAGAGGGATGGTGCAAAAAGAACATGAGTAGTCGCATCCATCCTGGATTTTCAGGAAGGCTCTTGTACGGTCGTTTGCTTCAGTTGAATATGCAGGTCCGAAGACATTGGCTGAGGTGATGTCGGAAATGAAGACATGCGGGTAGAGTTCCTTCTCCAGGTTCCCGGCATAACCGAAGAGATCAAATTTTTCCTTTGCGCCAAGGACCAGGTCGACGCCGGCAATTGATGACACCTCTTCCGGCTCAAGTTGAGCGTAACATCCCGTTACGACGACATAGGCGTTCGGCGATGTTCGGAGAGCGCGACGAATGAGCTGGCGGCATTCCCGATCGGCTCGCTCCGTAACGCTGCAGGTGTTCAGAACACAGACTTCCGCAGGCTCATCAAACGAAACGACGTCGTACCCGCGATCCATGAATTGTCGTCCGAGCGTTGAAGTCTCAGCAAAATTCAGCTTGCATCCCAATGTATGGAGGGCAACTCTTGGCATTCTCACCCGGATACAAAAAGAGCTGTCCAGAAGGACAGCTCTTTGTCTCCGTACCCCTGTTGTTTAGTTTTCGCTTGGAATCGATGTATCGCCGCCTTCAATTTTTCCGGTGATGGTAGCGGTGTCACCAATAGTGAGAGGAGGAAGTTCATGATTCGTTGCGTACTCCTCGGCGACCTGTGTTTCCTTCCCTTTCAGGGCTTCCACGACCGAAAGGACGATTTTCTTCGCATCCTTGTCGAACTCAAGCACCTTCAATGGAAGAGTATCGTCGACTTTGAACTTGTCCGCGATATTTTTCACCTGTGTTGTCGCCAGTTGTGAAACAGGGACGAACCCATCCACACCCAAAGGAAGCTCAACGATGACACCCTTCTCGATGATGCGGACAATCTTACCTTCCACGTCTGTTCCCGCACTGTATTGTTCGCCAAAAGTATCCCAGGGGTTGTCGTCGATCTGCTTGTGACCGAGAGAGATCCTTCGCTGATCGACATCCACACTGAGAATCACAACTTCGATTTCATCTCCTTTCTTCAGCATTTCGCCCGGGTGGCGAATCTTCTTTGTCCACGAGAGATCCGAGATATGCACAAGGCCGTCCACTCCCTGTTCAAGTTCGACGAAGACACCGAAATTTGTCAGGTTGCGAACGACGCCCTTGTGCCTGGATCCAACAGGATATTTTTGTGTCAAGGTCAACCACGGATCCGGCTCGAGTTGCTTGATACCGAGGGAAGCCTTCTTGTTTTCCTTGTCGAGATTCAGAATAACGGCGTCCACCATCTGTCCCATGGAGACGATTTGTGACGGATGCTTGATGTGCTGCGTCCAGCTCATCTCGGAAATATGAATAAGGCCTTCAACGCCTTTTTCAATCTCCACGAACGCTCCATAGTCCGCCAGGGAGACGATTTTCCCGAGCACTTTTGTACCAACAGGATATTTATCCTGCACGTTGTCCCATGGGTGCGGCTGGAGTTGTTTGTATCCGAGGGATATGCGTTTCTTTTCAGCATCGAAATCAAGAACTACCACGTTGATAGTCTGGTCAAGTTTGGCAACTTCTGACGGATGATTGATCCGTCCCCACGAAAGATCCGTGATGTGCACCAGTCCGTCTACTCCTCCGAGGTCGACGAACACACCGAAATCGGTGATCGCCTTGACGGTGCCTTCGAGAATCTGACCCTTCTCCAGCTTTTCGAGGATTGCTTTTCGCTGGCCGGACATCTCCTCTTCAACGAGGGCCTTGTGGCTGACAACAACATTCTCCGAAGGATGATTGATTTTCACGACCCGGAAATCCATTACCTTACCGATAAAGGCATCAAAATCGCGTACCGGTCGGACATCAATCTGCGATCCTGGCAGGAACGCATCGATCCCGAGAAGGTCCACGACAATACCACCCTTGATGCGGCGAACGCATCGTCCCTGCAACACTTCACCGGTTTCGAACGCCTTGGTCACACGCTCCCACACACGCATAAAGTCTGCACGTTTGCGCGAGAGAATAAGCTGGCCGTCCTTGTTTTCAACAGCCTCAAGGAACACTTCGATCTCATCGCCAATTTTCAACTCTTCGGGCTTCGAGAATTCTTGAAGGGAAACAACCCCCTCGGACTTAAAGCCGATATCCACGGAGACATCGGACTCGCGTATAGCGACAATCTTGCCCTTGACGATTTCTCCCTCACTGATTTTGACCATTGTACTTTCGTACAACTTCATGAGATCGTTGTACTCGGCCTCGCTATAGTCGCGCTCGGTGATGCTGGCGGACGTGCCATTTGCTTGCTTCGGTTGGTGTGTCGGTGGTGCGGTAAGGTTTGCTTCCTGCTGGACTCCTGTTGTCGTGTCAGCCATTCATCCTCCTAATGTTGAACATAACATCCCGTTTCGTCGGGATATCCTTTCCTGCATATCTTCCTCTGTGGCCATCTGCGCAGATCGAACACATGCAGTTAAGGGTGTATGCGTGTTGTTGAGTTATTGTTTGTTATTGATGGCTTCGTCCCTGATGAAGTGCAGGAACCTCACTATATTCCAAATCCTTTTTCGAACCGGAGCACAAAGACTCGATGCTCTTTTTTACCCGCTCCATTAGCCACTGGGGAGTGGAAGTCGCTCCGCTAACTCCAACCTTCTCAGCGCCTTCAAACCATCCTCGCTCCAATTCAGTTTCATTCTCCACAAAGAAAGTCCTGCTGTTGGCTTCTTTACAAATGTCGAATAGTACCTTTCCGTTCGAAGAATTCCTTCCCGCTACAAAGATCATGACATCATTGGCAGCTGCATATTCCCTCAGCTTCTTGTCCCTGCCTGAAACCTGTCCGCAGATAGTGTCTTTAGCGTGAAAATCGATCGCGGATTCTTCAAACGTCCCCACCTCAAATTCCTTGATCCGGGTTCGGAGAACATCGGCAATCCGATAGAAACCCTGCTTGTCCATTGTTGTTTGGGAAAACAGAACTGTCTTTTTCGAACAATCCACGTTCTCAATTTCTTCAACGGACTTAATAACAATAGCTGTGTTGTTTGTATGACCGACCAGACCGATGACCTCGGCATGCTCTTTCTTGCCGAAAATGACTATCTGGTATCCTTTGTCGCGAAACTTCCTGATTCTTTCCTGAACCTTCGTAACGACCGGGCACGTTGCATCGATAAGCGTTACTTCATGTTTGCGGGCCAGCTCATATGTTGATGGCGGCTCGCCGTGCGCACGGATCAAGACTCGTTTTCCTTGTAGACGCGGCAAATCTTCACGCGTCACTGTTTCCAGTCCCTTCCCACCAAGTCGATCAATCTCTACCGGATTATGAATGATCGGTCCGAGCGAATACAGCTTCCCCCCTTCCAACTCTTCTTCTGCAATGTCAATTGTTCTGACAACGCCCCAACAAAATCCCGAATGCTGATCGACAGTAACGTTCATCTATGATTTTTCCATGAGTGCTTTTGCTTTCGTAACAACAATCTCCACCTGTTTCTCCACCGTTAAGTCCGACGTGTCGAGCGTAATAGCATCCTCAGCCTTTCGGAGCGGACTCACCTCACGACGCGAATCAAGATCATCTCTTCGCTGAAGGTCGTCCTTAATTTGACCGATCTCGACGGTAGCTCCCATCATCGACAACTCATCTCGGCGTCGGGTGGCTCGGGCGTCAATTCCCGCGAGCATGAAAACCTTAAGATCGGCGTTCGGGAAGACCACTGTCCCGATGTCCCGACCCTCCAGAACAACACACCCATCTTTTCCGAGTCGTTGTTGCTCTCGAACCATTACGGCACGTACTGTAGGAATACTACTGACGGCGCTCACGGCGCCGGTAACCTCAGGGGTCCTCACCTTTTCCGTCACATCCTCACCGTCGATCAGCACACGCTGCATCCCCTCAATATTCCTGAGTTCAACCTGGCTTTCTGAAGCCAGTCTCGCAATTTCAGAGATGTTGTCGAGCGGAACACCCTCTCGAAGAACTTTGAGCGTAAAAGCTCGGTACATTGCCCCCGTGTCGATGTGAAGATAACCTAATTGCTGCGCCACAAGCTTGGCAGTAGTCGTTTTCCCCGATGCCGCAGGGCCGTCTATTGCAATAATCAGGTTCTTCTTCACTCCAAAGTGTCAAAATTGACCGTGTAATATATAGATTTTCGCAAACCTGTGCAAACAAAAGTCCGCATGCCAGACACCATCACCCTTGTCTAGCCCCCTGAAATAGCTATATTTGAGAAAAACAATAATAGAAGCTGAATGAGAAAACTCTCTCACGAGGAGATATCGAAGAAGCGGGTATCAATAGTGCAAGCGCAAGCAGTTGATCGGCTGCCCATCTATGTAATCCTTGATAATATCAGGAGTCTTTACAACGTGGGGTCCATCTTCCGGTCC
>QKGJ01000215.1 GCA_003251275.1 Ignavibacteria bacterium | reverse complement strand
GTGGGCGTGACCGTATTCGATATTCTGAACGATTCTCCCTTTCATTGGCGCAAGATTCTTGTCAACCTGCCGGACAAACTCCGCTGCACTGACGTCTGGTTTCTCGGCAAGAATCTTTTCCTCCAATCGCTTCCGAATCATGCCTTCCGCAATACGGGCAAGGAAGACTCCGTGTATCGTTTCTCGAACGAACATGTCTTCCGCAGGGTCGCCTGACTTTGGTTCGAGGCAGATGCTGCAGCCGGGGATCGCGTCGAGGACTTCGATGTATCCATCTACCAGCAGGCGCCACGCCTCTGAGTAATCGCAAAGGAACAAGCCGTTCGATCCGTCGTTTCCCTGCCAGAGGACAGCATGCTGGCAACCGAGAGGCTTCCCGATCTCCAGCATCACCGGTCGCAGAATATTGTTCAACTCCATCGAGCGTTTGACGTTGTCAATGGCTTCCTGCCGGATAACGGGATCCAGATTGGAGAATCCGCCATTCTTGAATCGAGAACCAAATGTCTTGGCCACTACGCTCCCGATTCCAACCTTGTACTGCTGGGCAAACTTCACGAGAGAGTCCGGATCGTCAGGGAATTCACTCGGAAAGTGGCCGCATACGTATGACATCCCTTCAATCTTTGCAGTCAGTTCGAAGACCTCCTCCAGATCTAGCGGAAACAAGTTGTAGCCTTTGCCAAATCGATCATCCATTCCACCCATAAATGCCCATGCACCGAATGCAAATTGCGGTTCCGGGCCGGGAGTGTAGGACGCATTGGTTTTCATCTATGAATATCCTGATATGGTCATGCTGCTTGTCGTGGGATACCGAACCTCTGGCTCGTTTCCTTTACCGTCGCGAGCATTTCCAAAGAAGTGCCCGGGACGACGTTGAAACCATCACTGAGAATAAGTCCTCCCGATGGCCCAAGGATTTCCAGAATCTTCTGCGTCTCCGTTTCAACGTCCGCTACAGAACCCTGATAGAGTGTCATCGGATCTATATTGCCTTGAAGAATGACCTTCCCCGCGAGAAGACTCATTTCCCCAGGGGTGTTTGCCGAGCCGAAGCCGTGGAGCAACGTAATTCCCAGATCATTCAACAGAGCGGGGTGCAGATGCACGTTTCGCCCGCAGAGATGCATCAACCGTCCGTCAAACCGATCGGAACCAAATATGTCGTACAAGCGGCGCGCAATCGGAACACAGAACATCCTGTACTGTTTGAGGGAGATGACCTGTGCGGAATCATCCGAATAATTCAAGCCATCACGCAACGGTCGGTTACTCAACTTGCGATATGCGGTTTCGACCTCCACATACCGATCCGTAATACGATGAAGGAATCCGAGACATGCATCAGCATCTTCCAGAAGCCACATATAGAAGTTGGCGCCCGCAAGTTCAACGGCAGTCATGAACGGACTGTCACCATTGATGGAGAGACTGACATGTACTGGAATTCGCTCGCCGTTCAGTATCACCTCCACGTCCTCAACCAGTGTTGACATTTTCTGATACCATTCGAGCTTCTTTCCCCACAAAGTACTTCGCCACTCCGGAAATTCAAAACGGCACATTTCTTCAATCTTGGTAAACCGTTGATGGGTATGTGGCGTCTCATTTTCCTGCCAGAATATTTCACAACCACATCCGCTTGCATTCGTGACATTTTGAAAGTCCGGGGATACCGTAATACTCTCAGTCGTCAGCCAGTCGTCGGGAATATTTTCAATCCGCCATTTCATATTCTCCAACTGGTGAATAAGCTGCGTCCGCGGGTCGGAGAAATACTCACTGAAGGTGATACTGCGTTCATGGAGAATATATCGCGCTTCGATGCCCAGGAGAACGGGAACTCTATCAAAGAACTCGAATTGATAAGTACTTTCAAGCCGTCGCTTGTTTCGGATAATCTCTTCAGCCGGATATCGGATATCAATACGATAGTTCATTGTATTATTTATGCATCGTCATTTGAAGACCCTGGCCCCAACGAATGCGTATCCGATCCGGTAGCTCCCTTCCGTTTTCCGCTTTGTATCCAAGTTGCTTGAAGGCGGAGAGATATATTTCGAGATTGTTTACTGCATCGGTGTATTGGGCCATGGAATCATCGAAGTCACCGTACCCATTTGATTGAACCGAGATGGTGGCGGTTTGTCCATCTTCCAGGAGGGTAGCTTCAACAGAAATGTCGCCGAACTTTGTCAAGAGATTTCTTGCCCGAAGAGTCTTACCGGGCTTGAGCCAATCTTTCGGAACGCCTCGAAGAACCTCAACGTTGTTTCCTCTCTCGTAGGCAAGAAAATATAGAACAGTCCGAAGCATGCCAGCGGATGCACTGGTCGTCGGAAAATCGCCGGTCGTTCTCGGACTTACCCCTTTCGGCATTTGCTCTTCAGCCCATGCGCCGTGCGGCGTGGCGTGATTGGCGAATGAATACAATACATTCACTGCCCGATCAACGTAACCTTCGGCAAAATGAGCAAGCCCGATGATAGGCGCAAACCACACCCCGATCCCACCTGTCATCCATCCCAGACTTGAAGGAAGTCCCTGTAAACTCGAAGACTCAATGAGTCCAAGAGAGCCGAGAGAAACAGAATCATGGAGCGGAAAGATTTGGGAAAGGTAGATCGCTTCACAAATCGCCCACTGCGCACGTTGGGCTACGTCGGTCGTTGTAGTGTCTGCAACCCGCACCGGCAAGTATGGGTGACCGAACGAATCATGCCGCACATCCCGGAGCGTTGCCCGGTGGAACGAATCAAGCAGTTGATCATAGATGTTTTGCCATCGACGTTGTTCTTCAAACTTGCCAAGCCACTGTGCCATTTCAACGGCCGAGTGAATCCCAATCAAAGTCCAATAAACGGTACTGTAGTCCGCGGTAAATCCCGCGATCCCTCCGTCAACAAAACCGGGGGGCATCAATCCATAGTAAACGAAGGTGGAGTCGGCCATCGTCTTGGTTCGCATATCGAGGATGTATCTCATCCCCTCTTCAACATGTGACCAGTGTTTCCTCAGCCAGTCTGTGTTGTTTGACAACCTTGCATATCGATCCATCGTCCAGAGGAGCATGGGTGTCTCCCGCACCATTTCAACCGGGAAGATTACCCGGAGTCTCCCGTTTTGCTCCTGGAATTTGAACAATGCCTCGGTCGCCAGACGAGCACTCAATGTATCGCCGAGAAGTGCAGCTGCCTCTATATAGTAGAGGCCATCATGAATCCAGAGTCCACGATAGACTGTCGATCCAGGCTGGAATTGCGGATACCCATCCACAATATCCCGGTTTTGATACATTGTCCGTACACTTGCGTCGAATAAGTGCTGGATCTGTGGATCAGGAATATTGATCCGACCGGTTGGAATCCGCGAATCGTTGTTCCACCATTGCATTGTTCGCTGACTCTCCTTCTGGAGATCCGGCACTGCGCCAATGTTTTCAGGAAGACGAAAGCCGTTGATGACGATTACTTCGGCTTTGCGCGTTCCCATTGGAAGCTCAAGTTCCCATCCTTGTTCCGTTTTTTGTGCAGAGAGAGGCTTCGGCGTTGATGCAACAAACGGCCTTCCGTCATACATCAAAACGCCGGTAGCTGAATTGTATTTCAATTGACGGGTTGTTTGAACGGTTACGAGAGGAGCGAACGACGGATCATTGGACGTAACGAGCAGCCCATCAATGCGTGTTGGACGTGCTTGCACTTCAGGTTCTTTGCCGCAATCGAGATACACTTCGGCCTCTTTCGTGGCCGCACCGCTGATAACCGCCAGTCCACTTATGTTGGAATGTTCCGGAAAAATCCAAATTGCGTTGAGAATGACATTGGGATCTTTGCATTCAGTCGACGGGCGGGCTTCAATATCCAGGATACCATCCCCGTTGACATCCTGCGCATCGAAAAATGCAACGACCGGCTGATTCCGTCCGCCACTTGCAATCGGATCGACAGTCTTCACCGGCGACCCTTCAACATGAAACTCCATCATGCGCAACCCTGGAACCGTGCGGTAGCTCTCACAGATACCTAGTGCCACCTTCTTGCGGCTGCCGGGCTTTACTCGGATTTCATAGACAATCGGACGATTCGTTCCCCATGAAACGTTTCTGAATGCTGGATCCGCTTCACCTTCCGGTTTCGCCCATGCCAGCGCTCCAGTTAAGCCGAGTCGCCGGTGAACCGGGGATTTCCCAGCGGGAGACCCCGCAGTGTGCGATTCACGGGGGACGATTGCAAATGATTGCACCATAAGATCCGCGCCTGAACCTGAAAGGGTTGTCATAACGATAGGAACCTGCGCACTTTCAAGACGTTGCGACGTTGGTTTCAATTCCCGCCCCTTGACTCCAACCCCAATGATCGTATTGGGACGAACGTAAGGCCCGGGCCCGAAGTCGTATAAGAGAGCTCCTCGTTCGTTTACCATTGTCTTTTGCCAGTCA
>QKGJ01000411.1 GCA_003251275.1 Ignavibacteria bacterium | reverse complement strand
AGGTTCACTTCACCCGAAGGGTCGTTATACCAATCACCACCCCCGGCGTACTTCACCCGTCCGATTGTCAACGCAGAGCTTGTTCCTGGCGATTGGGCAAGAACAGGGGCGAAAGTTAAGAAGACGGCGATGAAAAAGAGAATGCACCGCACAAAACCATCCTTCGCTATGAAAGGATACATACTTGCAATAAGTTATCAATCCAATAGCGAAGAAACAAGGAGGGTCCTACAAACAGCGCGGCCCGCCCTGTTCATTTCGGGCGGGCCTGCTGCATCATCTGCAAAGGAAGTAAGAGGCTAATCCATGATCTTTCGGAGAAATGCCGGTTTATCCGGATCACTCTTATCGATGCGCATTCTCTCCCTTTCCGGAACGCCCTGCGACCCAACGTTGAGATCTATCCCTCTTCGTTGAAACGCTGGTTCGTCCAGACTCTTTAGTTCGTCGACGCCAGCCGGTATCTTGTCGATTACCCTCATTGGACGCGATGTTTTTGTAAGGGGAGATGAAGAACCGTTCCGTTTGTTAAAGCCGGTGGCGATCACCGTGACCATGATCTCGTCGTCAAGGTTTTCATCCACAACTGCGCCGAGAATGACGTTTGCATCTTCCCCTGCTGCCTCGCGGATGATCTCTGCCGCTTCATCGAATTCCACCAGTGACATCGTCGGGCCCCCGGTGATGTTTACGAGCAGACCCTGTGCGCCTGCGATCGTTACATCATCCAGAAGCGGACTCGAAATCGCGGCGTGCGCAGCCTCTGCGGCTCTGTTCTCGCCCTTGGCAACGCCCGAACCCATAACGGCGTCTCCCATCTCGCGCATTACAGTTCGAACGTCAGCAAAATCCACATTGACCAGACCTGGAACGATGATTAGCTCGGATATTCCGCGCGTCGCACCATGCAGAACGCTGTTCGCCATATCGAACGCCTCTTGTAGCGGAGTGTTCCGTTCGACAATCGAGAGTAGTTTTTGATTCGGAATAACGATGAGGGTATCAACGTGCTTCTTCAGTTCTTCAATACCTGATTCCGCCTGGCTCAAGCGTTTCTTTCCCTCGCAATGAAATGGACGCGTGACAATGCCGACAACCAGTGCTCCAACACTTCGAGCGATGTTGGCAACCATTGGACCGCCGCCCGTTCCAGTGCCGCCACCCATGCCCGCGGTGATGAAGACCATGTCACTTCCCGCGAGAGCGTTGGTGATCTCCTCTCTGCTTTCCTCTACCGCCTTGAATCCAACCGCGGGATCCGCACCTGCGCCAAGTCCGCGGGTAAGATTTCGTCCGACTTGGATTTTCAGCGGTGCTTCGCTTCTCTGCAGCGCTTGCAGATCGGTGTTCACAGCAATAAAATCAACGCCGCTCAACCCGCGCCGAATCATGCTGTTGACCGCGTTACCGCCACCTCCTCCAACACCAAGTACGCGGATTTTTGCTCCGCGATCGTAACCGTGATCCAATTCAATCATTGGAGTACTCCTTTGTTTTGTTGCAGATGATGATTCACAATTGTCTTTCCGTTATAATTCGTCAAACCAGCGTTTCATTTTTCCAAAAACCAGGGTGACGCTTCGGTCACTTCGCGCCTCCGCACGACTTGCTCTCTTCGTCTGGGTTTTTAGTCCGTGATAGACAAGGCCAACCGCCGTAGAGTACACAGGATTCTCAATCTCTCTCGTAAGGCCGCCCGAGAACCCGGAGGGAATTCCGATCTTCACCGGCATTCCAAGCACATCGCGCGCGAGATCGGCGGTCCCTTTCACGAGCGCTCCTCCGCCCGTGAGCACAACGCCCCCTGAGAGATGCCGCGCATATCCCGACCTCTTGATCTCCAGCGCCGCAATTTCGAAAATCTCTTCCATCCGCGGCTGGATGATCTGGGCAAGAAGCCGTTTGTCGATCTCTATGGGTGATCGTCCCCCTACTCCCGGCAGCACGATCGGGTCGGCTTCAACAACCGATGGGACGTAGGCGAACCCGTGCTCTTTTTTCAATCGTTCGGCCTGCTCATTGAGAATCCCAACTCCCTTCCGAATGTCGTCCGTGACTTTTCTTCCCGCAATGCCGATTACCGCCGTATGCCGGATCGTGCGCTCCTCGAACACTGCCAGGTCGGTTGTTCCTCCACCAATGTCCAGCAGCGCGATGCCGACCTCCTTCTCTTCGTCGTCGAGAACCGCATAACTGGACGCAAGCGGTTCGAGCACCATGTCGCTCACTTCAAGTCCTGCATACTGCACACATTTATAAATGTTCTGAGCGGCACTCACCAACCCGGTGATAATGTGGACGTTTGCTTCCATCCTGATTCCGGACATGCCTATAGGATCGTAGACGCCATCCTGTCCATCAATGATAAATTCCTGCGGAATGACATGGATGATTTTTCTGTCTGCGGGCAGCGCAATGCGTTTCGTGTCCTCGATCAGACGGTCAACGTCTGCTTGCGTGACTTCGTTTTCAGGGCCGCTGATTGCGATGACACCCCGGCTTTGAAAGCTCTGGATGTGATCGCCCGCGATGCCAACGATAACCGATTTGATTGCGACCCCGGACTGCGCTTGCGCTTCCGCGACAGCGTTACTGATGGATTTGACCGTTCGTTGGATGTTCGTGACCACTCCCCGCATCATCCCTTCCGAAGGACTACGCCCGACTCCAAGAATGTTGACTTTGCCGTGTTCGTCTGTGCCCGCAACGACAGCACAAGTCTTTGTTGTCCCGATATCCAATCCTACTATAATGTTTTCCATGTGGTATCCCTGATATGAATCAAAGGGTTATTGAAATTACACTGTGGTCTTTTTTATCCTGTCGGAATTCCTGATTTTTCTTTCGCCTCGCCGGGGAGGAAGCCGGGTTTCCATTGCACAACGACCTGATCATCAAAACGAAGGTCGATATATCTCAGCGCATGCGCGCCCTGCGGCTGTACAATCTCTCTCCAGAATCCTGCAAGCTTTACCAGTTTTGCCGGCGCATCGCCCGATCCAAAGATGATCGGAATTCCTTCCTCCGCGCTGTACAGTATCGGGGACTCGCCGTCAATATGAACTTCAGAGATATTTCTGAACACATCCTCCCCGGCACGCTTTGCCATCTCCACAATCGCAACCGCTTCGGCAATGCGTGCATCAGTCACTTTTGTTCCCGGGATACAGTCAGCACTCTTCATTGTGCCGGTGACCACTGGGATGTCGAAAATAGACTTCGAGTTGATCGGCGGCAATACAATACCTTCGGCATCAACGTAGCGAAGACCATCGACCACTAACGCTGCGATCGGTTTTCGTTCGTGCACCTCAATGGCAATACCGCCCCGAACGTCCCTCTTCACGTCGGCGCTCCGCACAAAGAGATTCTCCTCAATGCGTGATCGCACCGCATTGAGGTCAACCTGAAAGAGCGGTGATCCTATCTCGATGCGTGCTTTCTTAAGAATTTCTTCTTTGAGGACAATCGCATTACCATCAATCCTGATTTCCCCTACTGTCACTTGTTGTTTCCATTCGTGGGCACCGATACCGGCAGCCAAGATGAGAAGGAGAATGAAGGCCGTCAGAATAAAAGCTTTCTTCCCCCGTTTCTGTCGGCGCTCAGGAGGATCGATTGATTTAGTCGACCTCTTCATGCCGCCGTTCCAATAAGTTCTTGTTCAAATCCCAGGCACCTGACATCGTACTCC
Organism: Ignavibacteria bacterium; assembly: GCA_003251275.1. Lineage (GTDB taxonomy): Bacteria > Bacteroidota > Ignavibacteria > UBA10030 > UBA6906 > SZUA-287. Next base: position 12,653 of record QKGJ01000411.1, on the reverse strand, counting down.
AGACTGAGGCCGTGCTTCTCCAGCACCACATCGTGCATTATCCTGATCAACCGGAACATGTCCTCTGGCGATGCATTGTCGGCGCGGAGCAGGTTGGGATGATCATCAACAACGCTCGCACCGCCATGAGTCCATTTCTTCACACCGGAATCTCTGATCAACGCTTCGGCACTTTCCTGCGGCGGATCACGAAAGATCGAACCTGTTGAGGGTATGTTCACCGGCTGCTTTTTGTTTTGCTGTATCAAGAATTTTCTTCGGCTCGTGAGGATGTCGTTGTTTGCAGAGGAAATAAGTTTGAATTTCACACGAAGAACAATATCCCTCTCAACAAGGAATCGTTTCGTTTCGTAGGATCCGTTTCCGTTTGCCACTAGCATGACCTGACCGCTCCGCACTATTTCAACGTGTTCGGCATGGTCGGTAATGCACGCGTTGCTTGACCTTCGGTTCATGGCAACCGCGCCGCCAACTGTTCCGGCAATTCCCGCAAATGGTTCCATCCCTGACAATCCACAGGAAACACAATAGTCGATGAGCTTGCCTAGCTTTGCACCGGCCTGTGCGGAAACAACATTCTGGCTGCTGCTGATAGCGCTCACGCCCGGCTCGATGTTAATCACGGCGCCACGAAATCCCTCTTCGGAAACGAGAATGTTGCTCTTGTTCGAACAGAGGACAAACGGCACTCCGTTGTCAGAGAAATATGTCGCCACGGAAACGAAGTCTTCCTGATTCAGCGGCTCCAGATAGTAGTCGGCAGGACCGCCGACCATGAAAGTGCTGTACCGTTCCATTGGCTCATTGAGCCTGAGTACGCCCCGGGTTATCTTCTGTATGTCAGCCGTGGAAATCATTTTGCTTTCTTGAGCGTTGCAATGAATTCTTCCCCATATCGCCAAATATCCCCCGCTCCCATTGTCAGGATTATGTCGCCCTTCTCTTTAATTTTCATCAAGTAGTCGGGGATATCCTTCTTGTCCGGTACGTAATGGACATTCTTATGACCGAATTGTTTTGCTGCGTTCGCGATCAACTCCCCATTGACTCCTTGTATCGGTTCCTCCCGTGCAGGGTACACGTCCGTCAAGACAAGAACATCTGCGTTGAAGAATGATCTGCCGAATTCGTCATAAAAATCTCTCGTCCGTGAATAAAGGTGAGGCTGAAAAACACATATCACCCGCCGCCGCCATCCCGCCTTTGCTCCAGCCAGAGTAGCTTTGATTTCTGTAGGATGATGGGCGTAATCATCGATCACGGTAATTCCCGTGAGTTCCGCTTTTACTTCCCAGCGGCGGAAGACACCGGTGAACTTTTCAATGCCGGTCTTTACCTTTTCGAACGGAACGCCGAGTTCCAATCCGACGGCTATAGCGGCAAGGGCATTTTGCACGTTGTGCTTTCCGGGAATCTGTATTTCCACAGAACCGAGATCCTTCCCATGCCTGACGACAACAAAGCGAGAGGTATTCTCTTTGTGGGCAATGTCAACGGCCTGAAGATCTGCCTGGCCGTTCAATCCATAGGTGATGATCTTCTTCTTGATGCGAGGTATTATTTCCTGAAGAGCCGGTTCATCCAGGCACAGAATCACAAATCCATAGAAGGGGACTTTGCTCGCAAACTGAATGAACGCTCCTTTGATATCTTCAAGATCCCGGTAACAGTCCAGATGGTCGGTCTCAAGTGTTGTGAGAACCGCGATTGTCGGCGTGATCGAAAGAAACGACCGATCAAACTCATCCGCCTCAACAACAATGAAATCTCCTTTTCCTAGGCGTGCGTTGGAGCCCGCAAGGCCCCGCAGCCGACCTCCGACAATTACTGTCGGATCAACCCCGCCTTCGAGCAGGACGAGACTTGCCATTGAGGTAGTGGTGGTCTTTCCGTGTGTTCCCGCGATCCCAATACCGTACTTCAAGCGCATCACTTCGGCAAGCATTTCCGCGCGGCGAATAACCGGTATGTTCCTCGTGTGTGCCTCGATAAGCTCGGGGTTATCCGGAGCGACTGCGGAAGAATACACTACTGCGTCCACATCCTGTCCGAGGTTCGCCGCGGCATGCCCGACGTAAATCTTGGAGCCGAGCGAGGCAAGGCGCTCCGTATTGTCGCTCTCAGTCTTGTCGGAACCGCTGATCTTGAATCCCTGGTCGATGAGTATTTCAGCGATGCCGCTCATCCCAATACCGCCGATGCCGACGAAATGAAGTTTCTTGATTGATGAAAACATAAAATGCCGAACTCGCTATTGCCGCGAGGAACGCTTATTCCGGGGTCGACGCCATGATCGACGCCGACCCATCGGAATTGTCCCTGCGATTTTTTTAACTTCCCGGAGAAGTGCGTCTGATCGTTCGTACCGGCCGAGTCGGATTCGGAACAATCGACGTTTCCCCTTGAGTTTGAACGCGATGACCTGGAATTTTCCCGCCGTCTGCACGTGCGCTTCCCGCCCGATGTGCATCCATTCAATTTCCTTGAGATTGACACGTCGCTCTCGAAAACGATTCTTGAAAACAATAGAGTCGGATTCGATAATCAAGCGTCGATTGCGAAGATAGTTGAGTATTAAAGATCCAAACGAGATGAGAACAAAAAACACAATAAAGTACATCACCGGATCTCCGAGAAGGATGAACTCAAATTTTCCTTCACCGATATTTCCCCGAATGCCTCCATAGAGAATCAGCGTTACCAGATAAATAAGCGCTGATTGATAATAGAAGTCGAGTTTGTATTTGAATACCTTTTCGTCGCTCATGTCGGTGTTGCAAGTTCTATGATCCTGTTCGCCAGATCCTGGGCGGCCTCCGGCCTTGCAAGGCTTCTGGCGTTGGCTGCCATGCTGTACAGCTTTTCCGGTGATCCCAGGAGTTCCCTGATCGTTGTACCAAGTTTCTCCTTGACATCCTCGTCGCTCAAGAGAACAGCCGCATCTGCTTCAACCATTGCACGCGCATTCTCGGTCTGATGATCAGCTGCAGCGGCAGGATACGGAACGAGAATCGACGGAACCGCAACCCGCGTCAGTTCAGCAATGGTGGTGGCCCCCGCCCGACAGACGACAAGATCGCTTGCCGCATACGCATATTCAACGCGATCAATAAACTTTCGCAGCCGTACCAAGTCTTTCGTTTCCTTCCCTGCACGTGACACTGAAGTGGCGCACCTATCATAATCCTTCTCTCCGGTCTGCCACAGCAGCTGCACCTGTTGCCTGATGAGGTCGCGAAGGATCGCAATCGTCGCCTGGTTCAGGGAAGAGGCGCCAAGGCTTCCTCCAACAACCAACACCGTTCGCCGCATCGGGTCCAGATTAAACGCCTTTGCCCCTTCACTTCTCGGTATTGTGCCCAGCTCGCTCCTTGTCGGATTGCCGCTTACATGGAGATTATCTTGCCTCGTAAAGTGCACACGTGAAATTTCGAACGTCAGATGCACCTCCGTCGCTCGCGACGAAAGAAGTCGTGTCGTCACACCCGGATAACTATTCTGTTCCTGAAGCAGTGTCGGAATCTTCATGAGCAGCGCCACGAAGACCACTGGTCCACACACGTATCCTCCCGTCCCAACAACAACCTGAGGTCGGAACCTTCGAAGGATGAGAAACGATTGTGCCAGCGACACAACGATCTTAACCGGAAAGAGAATATTCGCCGGTTCAAGGCTGCGACGAAATCCGCTGATCCAGATTGTTTCAAATTCATACCCTCGTTTGGGGACAAATCGCGCTTCAATCTTATTTCGAGTGCCGACAAACCGGATGGCAGCAGTCGGATGTTGTTTGCGTATCGTATCTGCGATTGCCAGGCCCGGGAATAAATGGCCGCCCGTTCCACCCCCGGCAAATAGCACGCGCAACTCTGTTGTGTCGTTGTTCATACAACGGTGTTGTTACTCCTTGCCCGCGATTAACCCGGCGTCGCCGACGTTTTTGGGTCAAGCGACCGTACATGATCCGGCTTGGTGAGCCTTGGATACAAGTCCGTTTGTGAAGAAATATTGAGCAATACCCCGATGGCGAGCGCCGAGAAAATCATGGAAGTCCCTCCATAGCTCACAAACGGCATCGGCAATCCTGTCGTCGGCAAAAGGCCCACCGTGACTCCGGCATTGATTAGCGCAAATAGCGTCACGGAGATAGTAATGCCCACGGCAAGAAACCGACCAAATTCGTCCCGTGCATTTTTCGCGATTTTCATTCCTCGTAGCAGTATCAAGAGGAAGAGTGCGAGGAAGAACAATGTTCCCACCAATCCGTATTCCTCTCCGACAATCGAAAAAACAAAATCCCCGTATGACTCCGGCAAGAACAGGTCTCGTTGTCGACTCTCCCCCATCCCCACACCAAATACGCCGCCGTTTCCAAAAGCAATGATTCCTTGCATGAGCTGATATCCTGTGTCCGAGAAGAAACCGGTGATCCGCTTCATCCGATACGGTGCAGACACCATATAGAACCCGAGCAGCACCACCAGCGGGCTGAATGTCAGAACGAGATGTGTCAACCTTGCCCGACCCACAAATAAGAGTACAATGCCGATCAGGAAAATCATGGCGCCGTTGCTAAAGTTCGGCTGTGCAAGAACAAGAACGGTCACGAGACCAATCCAAAATAATACAGGAAGAAATCCGGTCTTGTAGTTTTTCATCCCGTCGTTCCGTGCCTTCCGGGCAAGCAGGGTGCACACGTGAACTATCAGCGCATACTTGGCAAAATCAGAGGGTTGAAAGCCCAACCCCCCGAAGCGGAGCCATCGCGTCGCTCCCTTTGCCTCTCCACCCAGCACCAGCGTAATAAGGAGCAGAAGGACAGCGATGATAAGGGTCGGTTTTGAAATCCGCTCGAGGATCTTATAGTCGACATGCATCGCAATGAAAATAGCAAGGAACGCAAGCAACACTTTTACCATATGCAGGGTCAATAGCCTTTCACTTTCCCCCCAGCGTTGCATCGCAAATGTTGCGCTGGCGCTGTAGACGATGCCGAGACTCAGCACCATCAGGAGCATGACTGCGATCAAAATCCAAATGTCAATATGGTTTCGCTCAGCCTTCACTTTGTTGCTTTTCCCTCGCTCTTGAGATCCATGACGGCCTTTTTGAAAACCTTTCCTCGATGTTCGTAGTTCTCAAACCAATCGAACGACGCGCAGGCAGGAGAAAGGAGAACCACATCACCAGTGCGTGCATGAGCACGAGCTGTGCGTACCGCTTCCTCCATTGAAGTCGCAGGAATGACGTTGACGATCCGGGACATTGCATCGACGACCTTCGGTGCCGATTCCCCAATTGCTACTACCGCTTTTACATGTGCGCGGACTAGTTCCGTCAGTAAGGAGTAATCGTTCCCTTTGTCTCTTCCACCAAGAAGAACGATAAGTGGTGCGGAAAAACTCTGAAGCGCGTATCGAACAGAATCAACGTTCGTGGCTTTTGAGTCGTTGACGAACATGATTCCATCAAGCTCACGAACAAATTCCAGTCTGTGTTCGACACCCTTGAAGTTCTTTAGAGTGGAGCGGATCGAGGCCAACGAAATCCCCGTCACCTGCGAGGAGAGAGTCGCCGCCATTGCGTTGTACAGATTATGTGCTCCTCTAATGCTCACTTCGTTCGCTGGAATGATTTCCTTGGTAACTCCGGCAAGAGATGAATAAACAACTTTGTCGCTCACGAACGCACCCTCTGCCTGCACTTCGAAAGCACTGAATGACAGGCGGGTTGCTGCTGTGGGGGCGTGTGTTTCCACCAACGATCTTGTCACCGGGTCATCATAATTATAGACAATCGTATCACCTTCTCGTTGATTCATGAATATTCTGCCCTTCGACTCGATGTATCGTTCAAACGAGTTTTCATATCGATCAAGATGATCGGGTGTCACGTTAAGGATCACTGATACCCTGGGCCTGAATTGCGCTATATGATCCAGCTGGAAACTGCTTACTTCCAGAATGACAGTCTCTGCCGGTTGAATACTCTGGACTATTTCCGAAAACGCCGTTCCAATATTCCCCCCCACCACACAAGGGCGTTTTGCATCTTCGAACATTCGGCCGATAAGTGTTGTCGTTGTTGTCTTGCCATTCGTACCGGTGATAGCGATAATCGGCGAATCGCAAAACCAGCTTGCCAGCTCAATCTCACTTACTACCTTCATACCCTTCGCCATCGCCTTTTGCACGACTTGATTTTGCGATGGAACGCCGGGGCTCAACACCAGCACATCAGCCTCAAGCACCCTGTCGGAATGCCGCCCGAATTCATAGTGAGCATCGATTTCATCCAACGCCGCCGCGGCCTCCGCCATCTTTTCCGCGGGAGATCGATCGCTAACGAACACCGACGCACCCTGCTTCCTCAACAGACGGGCAGCTGCTCTCCCGCTCCGCACGGCTCCAAGAATGCTGTAACTTCTTTCCGCTATCGTTGCCCTATCCATGCTGCCTTCCTGCGCGACGAGTGCCGAAGTCATCGCACCTTGAAAGTGGCAAGGCTCACGATCATCATGAGAATCGCGATTATATAGAACCGGGTGACAATTTTCGGCTCCGGCCATCCAAGCATTTCAAAATGATGATGCAACGGAGCCATTTTAAAAACGCGTCGCCCTTCGCCATATCGCTTCTTTGTGTATTTGAAATATGCGCGCTGAATAATGACCGACACTGTTTCTGCCAAGAAGACCCCTCCCAGCGTTGGCAGCAAGAACTCCTTCTTTATTAAGACACACATTGCCCCGATTGCACCACCAAGGGCGAGTGATCCGGTGTCACCCATAAAAACTTGCGCCGGGTAGGCATTAAACCAGAGAAAGCCCAATGCCGCTCCCACCATCCCGGCGCAGAAAATCGCCAACTCTCCATTCCCTCTCAAAAACGGTATCGTGAGATAATCACTGAGAAGGACGTTGCCCGATATATAACTCATGACTGCCAGGGTCAACGCGACAATCCCGACCGTTCCGATCGCGAGCCCGTCGAGTCCATCCGTTAGATTCACAGCGTTCGACGTTGCCGTAATCACGAATATCACCATCGGGATGTAGAACACACCAAAATCAAACTCCCTATGCTTAAAGAACGGAACGGTCGTCGAAGAGTTCAGCTTCCACAGGTCCGGATCGACGACATGGGGAAAGAAGTAGATGATCCCACCAACGATCAATCCGACGCTCACCTGTCCGACGATCTTGTATCGTCCTATCAGCCCCTTGGGTTTCTTCTTAATAACCTTCAGATAGTCATCGAGAAATCCTACCGCTCCAAGAGCGGTCGTGACAAACACAATTAACAGGATGTACGTGTTGGTCAAATTCCCCCACAGGAGCGTCGGAATGAGAACTGAGGCCAACACGATCAATCCACCCATCGTTGGTGTTCCTGCTTTGGTCAAGTGGGTCTTCGGGGCTTCCAGTTTTGCCGCTTCTCCAACTTGCTTTCTCTTCAGCAACGCAATGATTTTTGGACCCAACCAAAATGCGATCACCAGTGCCGTCACTGCTGCTGCTGCCGCCCGGAAAGTCAGAAACCGCACAACGCCAACCCCCGGCGGATGGTACGCTGCTTCGAGCCACTCAAAAAAATAGAATAGCATCAGATCTCAGACGATTGGAGCAACAGTGGATTTCGAACGTTCCTCAAGGAACATCACTATGTCCTCCATGCGCATTCCACGTGAGCCTTTCACCAGCACCGCATCACCGGCGGTGATAAGCTCCGCCAAATATTCAGCGAGCATGTTCTTGTGATCATAGTGAACGGCTTGTTTGTTTCCACACTCTTCGTGGATGAATCGCGCGTACTGTCCGAAGGTCAGTACATAGTCGACTCCGAGATGCGCGATTTCCGTTCCCACCCGAGCGTGCTCTGCCTCTGACTGGTCTCCCAACTCAAGCATATCGGCGAGCACTGCGATCTTTTTTCCTCGCACGACCGCCCGGTCAAGTGTTTGCACGGCAGCAATCATGGAATCCGGATTTGCGTTATACGTGTCGTTCAATACCATCACACCGCCTAGATTCAGCGTCTGCATTCGTTTTTCGGTCGGGTGAAAGTGCGAGAGAGCGCCGGCAATTACTTTTTCCGACACCCGGAATGAGTATCCAACTGCCGTTGCGGCAAGCGCGTTCATCGCATTATGTTCGCCCGGAACACGGAGTGAAATCTTGTGTGTCTTCTTGCCCCTTGCTGAAAAGGAAATCGTATTGCATCCTGACTGATTTGTGCTCAGGATAGCGCCGCTGACATCTGCTTTGGAGGCTCGAAAACCGTAAGTGATCGTTCGTTTCATTCTCCGTGCAACCGTACGGACATGTGGGTCGTCAGCGTTGATGAACGCCCCGCCCTTCTTTTGCCTCAAGAAGCTGAAGAGCGCACCCTCTTCTTGCGCAACACCTTCGATGGAATGTAGAAACTCCAGATGTTCGCGTCCGATATTCGTAATAAGCCCGTGGGTCGGTTGCAGAATGGAACACAGGTATTCAATCTCTCCCGGGTGGTTCGTTCCAATTTCAATAACCGCCGCCTTGTGCTTCTTTGTCAGACGGAGCATTGTCATTGGCACGCCAATGTGATTATTCAAGTTTCCTTCCGTACTCAGAACATTCATCTTCTTCTTTAGAACTGCAGCGATCATATCCTTTGTCGTCGTTTTCCCATTGCTGCCGGCGACCGCAAGCACGGGGATTTTGAACTTCTGCCGATGCATCCGGGCAACGGCTCCTAAAGCGCGAACAGTGTTCTCCACAACGAGGAAGGGCTTGCCGGCAAAGGGGGCAAGGTCGGATTTGTAGTCGACCACAGCCGCAAGAGCCCCATGGCGAAACACTTCGTCAATGAATGAATGGCCGTCAAATCGCTCCCCACGAATCGCAACAAACAGATCGCCGGCAGCAACTGTGCGGGAGTCCGTTGACACACGCTTCAGTGCCTTCCTCGCGAGCACTTCCTTATTCAGAAAAGCTCTGTGCTCAACCGCTTCCAGCTCCTGTGCGGTCAGTTTCACGTGAGCCCTTTGATAAACGAGTCTACTTCTTCCCTGTCATCAAGGTGATGTTTCTCCGTCCCTATGACCTGGTAGTCTTCGTGACCCTTCCCGGCTATCAATACAACATCTCCCTCACGCGCCAGCGTGAGCGCGTGATTAATCGCTTTCCGACGATCTGGTTCCACAAGCAGGTTCGTTTTGCTCTCGATGCCTCTAGTAATATCGTTGATGATCCGATCAGGATCTTCCGTCCGTGGATTGTCGGAGGTAACAATCGTCACATCGCTGGCGGCGCTTGCGATACGCCCCATGAGTGGTCTTTTCGTCTTGTCCCGGTCGCCACCACATCCGAAGACGGTAATGATTCTCCCTGCGTTCTTGGTTGGTCTGATTCCCTTAATCGCTCGAAGACAGTTGTTGAGAGCGTCGGGCGTATGTGCATAGTCGATGATAGCCGTCCATCCCTGAGGCGAAATGATTTGTTCAAACCGACCGCGTACCGGGCGGGTGTTTTCGATACCTTTCACAATTGTTGCGTCGGGAATGCCCAATCCAACACCGGTTGCATAGGCTGCCAAGACATTTTGGACGTTGAACCTGCCGATGAGAGAGGTCGTGAGGTTATGCGATACACCTTCATGGACAATCTCAACGGACGTCTTATCAAACTTCAGTTGGACGTTTCTTCCTTTCACGGCTGCTGCGTTATCGAGTGAGTATGTCACTTTAGTGCCGGGGGTTTTCTCGACGATGGTCTGACCGTAGGGGTCATCCAGGTTTGTAACCGCAATGCTCCTTGAATCAAGCGAAGTAAAAAGGGATTTTTTGGCGGCAAAGTACTCCTCCATCGTACCGTGGAAATCAAGATGGTCCTGTGTCAGGTTCGTGAAAACCCCCGCCCGGAAGTCCACTCCAAACACACGTTGCATCGCTAGCGAATGTGAGGAAACTTCCATCACGACAGACGTGCATCCCTTTTGGCGCATCGTTCCGAAAAGCTGATGAAGTTCCAGCGACTCCGGCGTTGTGTGTGTCGCGGGAATGGTCTCAGTCCCCGCGAGATGGGCTATGGTACCGATGAGTCCGGCCTTTTCTCCCTGCGCTTCGAGGATGGATTTTACCAAGTGTGTCGTCGTGGTTTTTCCGTTCGTTCCTGTAACACCGATAATACTCAGTTCGGCGGCCGGCCTGTTGTAAAAATTTGCGGCCGCGATTGCGAGAGCCCTCCGCGAATCGCGGACAACGATCTTGACCACTCCCGTGTGCATAAAATATGAATCGGGGAGTGCCGAGTCGTCTTCAAGAATGATGGTCTTTGCACCGTTGCTGACTGCGTTAGCAATAAACCGGTGACCGTCGGTGGTGAGACCTCTAATCGCGACAAAGAGATCATCGCGCCCGACTTTTCTCGAATCATACTGTATACCCGCAACCTTGACCTCATGCGTGATCACCATTTTGCCGAACATCGTCTGAAACATCTTGGTGATCGGCATCCCTTCTATGACCTGCGAGAGATCCATACACGGTTTTCATTTCCCTAGCGTGTTGCGAGCACGGTTGCACTTCGTGGCGTACACCGAATGAGGACATGCGTCCCTTTCTTCACTTGTTGCCCCGGGGCAGGGCTTTGGCGAACCACCACTCCAGAGCCTTCAATCGCTACGTCCAGATCGCGTGCGTGAAGTCTGTTGATCGCCCTGCGAATTGCCGCCCCGCTAAGGTTCGGGACGACGACGTACCCTTGCGCTGCTATTGATGGACTTTCCTCTGTCGCTATGGACACCGATTTCCCTGTTAGCAGCCGGGTGCCGGCTTTGGGTACCTGTGAAGATACAACTTCACCTTCACCGGTCTTCTCAACTTCGAACCCGTGCGCCTCAAGAATTGAAGTCGCAGCCTCCACACCCAAGCTGACGACGTCTGGAACACTTTTCGCTTGCTTCCCCACTATCATCGGTTGCGTTCGTTTAAATCGATTCGAGATTGCGGTGACCTTCTCTGCGATCGATCTGAAAATCACGGCACTCGTTGTTCCCCCTGTATACCCGCCAATGCGGGGGTTATCCAGCATCACCACACAAACCGCTTTGGGGTTTTCGGCTGGAAAAAATCCTGCAAAGGACGCCAGGTAATCGCCCTGTTGGTATTTTCCATCGATCACTTTTCGGGCTGTGCCGGTTTTTCCTGCAACGGTCATTGTCGGAATACTTGCGAGTGTCCCTGTTCCCCGTTCAACAACACCGACAAGAAATCTTGTGACCTGCTCAGCGGTCTCTTTCTTGATCACCCGGCGGATCGTTTGCGGATAATTTTCCGAGATAACGTCTCCACGGTCATTCGTGATTCTCTGAAGTATCGTAGGCTTCATGAGGACGCCATTGTTCGCAACGGCCGCATACGCTGCTGCAATCTGAAGCGGGGTGACTCCAACCTCGTATCCATATGCCATGGAGTTCAGCGTAGTCCCCGACCAGTTGGTTGGTTTCTTTAACTCGCCCCGGATCTCTCCCGGGAGATCAATCTCTGTGGTGATGCCGAAACCGAAGTCGCGAGCGGTTGTATAAAGACGCTCTGCGCCAATCACATCAGAAATTTTTGCCATCACAATGTTGCTGGACATGACAACGGCTTCCTCGAGCGTAATCATCCCCAGCTTGTGTGTATCCTTAATTGTGCGCGGTTTTGAACCCGCGACAGGAAGGGTGTAGACACCATTTTCACCGTAAAATTTTCGATCAAGAGGGACAATGTCGTTCTCGATTGCCGCCGCTGCCGTGACAACTTTAAACATCGATCCTGGTTCGAACATGTCGGTAATGGTTCGATTTCTCATCGTTCCTGGCTCCGCTGCTGCGGCATTTGCGGGATCCATGAATGGGTAGTTGGCCATTGCCAGAATTTCTCCGCTCGACGGGTCCATCATAATCACCAGCCCGGCCTCGGCTTTGTAGCGCTCAATCCCCTTTTGCAGCTCTTGTTCAACGATTGATTGATACTCAAGGTCGATGGAGAGTTGAATGTCGTTGCCGTTAACCGGTTCGACGCGGGGGTAATCAACCGAAGGGTGCGTACGACCCAGACCATCACGCTGCATAATGACATAGCCGTTTCTGCCCCGAAGTTGGTCCTCCAGTTGGAGTTCAATCCCGCTTAGGCCATTGTCATCGACACCCGTAAATCCGATTACCTGACCTGCAAGGTGGTCATAGTGATAGAGACGTTGAGCTTCATCCATCTGGATAAGTCCGTGCAGTTCCTCGGCATGAATGCGCCGCGCGGTCTGAGGATCGACCTTCCGCTCGAGATAGACAAATCGGCGATCAGTGGACGTTAGCCGCTGGAGGTACGGCGATGCAGGCTTTCCGAATACCTTTGAAAATCTTTGGGCAATACGTTGCGCATCATCTCCCACCAATGATGGGTCCGCGCCAAAGGAAATAGAGATGCTGCTTGAGACGAGGGGCCGTCCATTGCGGTCAAAAATGTTCCCCCTCGCTGCGCGAAGCTCAATGGGCGCTTCGTGTTGCTTCTTTGCCAACTCCTGATAGCGATCTGCATCGATCACCTGAATCTGAACAAGACGGGTGGCAACCGTGGCAAAAAAGGCCAGCAACACAACCTTCACAAAGAGAAGTCGACCCAGCGTTCTCCTT
>QKGJ01000063.1 GCA_003251275.1 Ignavibacteria bacterium | reverse complement strand
ATAGCGTGGTTGATAGGAGCGGCACCGCGGTATTTCGGAAGAAGCGATGCATGAAGGTTGAACGACCCTAGGCGGGGTATTGTGAACACCTCGGGAGGGAGAATGCGAAAGGCAACTATAACAATCAGATCTGGATTGTATCCTCGTATGGTCTCGACGAAACCTCTTTCGCGAAGCGAGTGGGGGCAAAGAATAGGAAGGTTGTTCTTTTGGCCAACGACACCGATGGGGGTTGGGGAAGGTTTCTGGCCTCGTCCGCGGGGTTTTTCAGAGGCGGTGACAACTGCGACCACAGGATAATGGTTGTTCAGAAGAATCTCCAGACTCGGCACCGCGAAGTCCGGAGTCCCCATAAACACGATTCTTAATCCTCCGGCTCCCGTTGTGGTTGACACATGAAATCTTCTTTTCTTCGACAAGAGGCGTGACGATAGGATACGGCACGTCACATTCCCCTTTACGAATGTTGTTCAACCGTCCCCGGAGCAGTTTCTGTTTTATTTTGGAGATATGATCCGTAAAGAGGATGCCATCCAGATGATCAATTTCGTGAAGAATGACTCTACCGAGCAAGTCGCTTGATGTCAACTGGCAGTCATTCCACTCAAGGTCTTTGAAATGCACGGTGATGTGTTCAGCCCGTTCCACCTCATCGCGAATTTCAGGTATGCTCAGGCACCCCTCTTCCATGATCCACTTGCCTTCCTCACGAACAACCTCCGGATTGATCAGGGCCATCGGTTTCTTTCCGGGAGTCTCCGGCGGCAAGTTTTGCAACTCTTCCATCTCAGAAATGTCGATCACGATAACGCGCTCCAACGATCCCACCTGGTTTGCAGCAAGACCGATTCCCCCCGCGTTGTGCATTGTCTCGAACATGTCCTGGACGAACGCGCGCACGCGATCATCGACTGCGGTAATTTTTTTCGCTTTCTTCCGCAGGACAGGCATTCCATATGTGTAGATTGGCAACACTGACATCGTGTAATTCCCTTATTCAAGTACGCGCCGGGCCCCGACGTACCGTTTTCTGTAGTATGTGCTCTCCAGAGATGACAACGTCACGCCGGAAGAAACGCTGGCATGGGCGAAAAGATCATCTTCAATATAGACTCCGACATGAGAGGGATTTCTCCCCGTCGTGTTGAAGAAAACAAGATCGCCAAACCGCAAGTCATTTTTCCGGACACCTCTTCCAACCTCAAACTGTTCCATGGTCGTCCGGGGGAGCTTCTTTCCCAGCGCATTTGCATAGACTGTCGATGAAAACCCCGAGCAGTCCATGCCCTGGTCTGAAGACCCGCCATACACGTACGGAACTCCAAGGTGTGAGACGACCTCGAGAAGAAAGTTATCGCGATTGACGCCGGGAGGGGGTAGCGCTCCCCCGCCATCAGCTCTGAGCCTTTTTGTGGCTGCCTTCACGTCGACCTTGCGGTCGTCCTCCCTGATCACTTCCTCTCTGATTTTTGCAGCGAAGCGAGTCTCATCTTCTTCCTGCTGCTGCCGGAGTCGCTCGGTGTTGTCCGACCGAAACCGGGGCGATGAGGGAAAACATCCCGCCAGGAACGCCGCAAGAAAAACCACAAGCCACATGCACTGCACACCGTCACCTGAACAGCAAAGCCTCCGATCAAGGAGGCTCTGCCCTTTTTTGACGATGGCCTTCTCAGCCAAGATACGCGCGCAGTTGTTTGCTTCGCGACGCATGGCGCAAGCGACGAACCGCCTTTTCTTTGATCTGGCGGACACGTTCGCGTGTTAGGCGGAAGCTTTCCCCAATCTCTTCGAGCGTGAGTGAGTGCTCACGGCCAAGACCAAAGTACAGACGAACGACCTCGGCCTCGCGCTCTGTCAGGGTTGCCAACGCCCGCTCCACGTCACCGCTAAGCGATTCCTTCATCAACTCGGAATCGGGGGACGGTTGACGTTCGTCCTGGATGACATCAAGAAGACGACTCTCCTCGCCCTGGACGAATGGCGCATCCATGGAAATATGGCGACCGGAATTCTTCAGCGCGAGATTAATGTCGTACAGCGACATGTCCAGTTCCTCCGCAAGTTCACTCGCACTTGGCTCCCGTTCAAACTCCTGTTCCAGCGAACTGAATGCTTTGCCGATCTTGTTCAATGCGCCAACACGGTTGAGAGGAAGACGGACGATACGGGATTGCTCCGCGAGCGCCTGCAGGATCGACTGACGAATCCACCACACGGCATACGAAATAAACTTGAAGCCACGCGTTTCATCGAAGCGCTTCGCAGCCTTGATCAAGCCGAGGTTTCCCTCGTTAATGAGATCGCCCAACGAGAGGCCCTGGTTCTGATATTGCTTTGCCACGCTCACTACGAATCGAAGGTTTGCCTTCGTGAGCTTTTCAAGCGCGCGCTGGTCACCCTTCTTGATTCGTTTCGCCAGATCGATCTCTTCCTCCGGCTTGAGAAGATCCACCTTCCCGATTTCCTGGAGGTAGGTATCAAGAGACTGACTCTCACGGCTTGTATATTGCTTGGTACTTTTCACTCGTTACTCCATCTATGCATTCTGTTAACTGCGATCGACATCGCGCGGTTCCATCCGGGGCGCGGTCGTCACGACTCTTCCAAATCAATTTTCTCTACAATCCCGACAATGCTGGCATCGACGGGAGCCATTTCTACCGGTAGAGGAATCACCGCCTCGCGGGCAGTGATATACATAACCGTCTCACCAACGCCAGCGCCAACCGTATCGATCGCTACCAGTGGATCGCCGAATTTTTCCCGCCTGGCATTCATCGGTTGAATAAACTGCATCTTGAATGACTGCAAGAACTCACTTTTACGGGTCGCCCAGACTGTTCCGATAACGGTTGCAAGGAACATCAGTCAGCGATATCGATCTTATCAACGACAGCCATGATCACTGCATCCACCGGTTTGTTTTTCGTAAGCGTTGTTTGCCTTGCTGAACTGCCGGTACACATCAGCACCACATCACCGACGCCAGCCTGCACCGTATCGACCGCAACAACAAACGTGTCTTTCGGCTTGTAGTTCAGATCCAGATGTTTGACGATCTGAAAGCTCATTCCAACAAGCTCTTCATCCTTGCGCGTTGCCCAAACCGTGCCGATTACTTTGCCGAGTATCATTTTCTCCTTCGCGCTAGGTTCAAAATTGTTTTGGCCTCTTGCTCTGGCCTCATCAAAGACGCAGGGACAAGGTGAAGATTCTTCATTCCTTTGAACGCTCGACGTTGATTTGTCAATAGCGGCAGGCGCGACTCAATGCAAAGTCCAGCAGCCATGACATGGAGCTCACGTCGACGCGGATTGGCTTTCAACAGCCTGCCGTAGTCCCATGCATTCTTGGCGTTCATGCCTAACAATTTTAGTGACGCCATTGCGTTTTCCATTGCGTTCCGTTCAGTCGCCGTCGTGGCCTCCGCAAACAACTCAATCGCTTGAAACACTGTGGTGTAGCAAAAGAACTTTGACTGCGCAATCCGCATCAACGACGGCGATCGCCTTCCATACAGATGATCCCGTAGAACATCTGTATGAATTACAAGTTTCGGCGCAATCATCGACGATTCTTCTTTCCCCCGCCACGAAGCCTCCCTTCAGAGAGAAGAAACGCAATCACCTGTGAACGGGACTCCATCTGCACCGACGCAATTCGATCGATCTCTTCTTCTTCAACTCCTTTGATTCGAAGTTGATCTGAGAGTTCAGCATCAGTAATTCGAACGCGAACACGTCGATTCTTCCCAGGCAGTTGCTCCAGGATCGTCTTCGGAACGACCACTTCCCCATTCCGTCCCAAATAGGCATCAAACTCTGTGCTGGGTCTTTTCACCATGAAGTAGGAATTTCACTACAAAAAGGAGGAGCTTCAATCAAGCTCCTCCAATTATTTTCGTGGCACACCACGTGCTTATACGAACGGAAGGAAACAAAGTTTACCCTTGTCAGGCGTACACCTGCTTCTCATTGCACTTGCAAACCAACACCCTGCGCTCGTTGAATTTCCAGCTGGTCGACTTTGACTGTTCGGACGTAACGAGTAAAAGCGGCTGAAACACCGTGCCGCACTTCTCGCATTTTGAACCCTTCATCGACGCGGCTTTCGTTGCTTTGTCCTGAAATGATTGCTGCTTTGCCATATTCTATAAATCCACTTAATGAATGATTGTTAATATACTCGAACGAGGTTTCCGCCATTCTCCATAGCCGTGTGCAGCACCTGCGCCGTACCGTCCAGGAGGTCGTCTTTCCGCATCCCATCGATCAGGCCGCATACTCCCACGCTGACAGTGACCGAAAAGCTTCTGCCCGCGACTTCAATTACATGGGACGCGATCATTTTTCGCACTTTTTCCGCCCAGACATACGCATCACCAGCCGGCGTTTGGACGAAGAGGATGCCCAAGCAATGGGAGTCCTGCCTGCCAATAATATCATAAGGTCGGATATTCGCTCGGACAACTTTCGCAATCTGATGAAGAATCGAATCAAACCCTTCCTTCCCGTATCTCTGCTTGAGCTCTTCTACATTATCCACCGCAAGGGAGACGAGGGCAAGGTCGGCTCCGAAATCTTCCGCTCGCTGAACTTCTTCCTCAACCTTCTTCAAGAAATTCTTCTTCGTGAATGAGCCGGTAAGTCGATCGACAATGACATGGTCTTTCACAATGTCATTCATGTAAATAACCTCAAGCAAGGCCGAGGCACTTTCCACGAGACGGAACAACGTTTCAACTTCTGTCCCCGAGAAATTTCCCGGGTTCCGACTTTCAAGGGCGACGGCTCCGTAGCAACGATTGATAGAACTTATGGGAACGCAAAGAAAAGAACCCCCGTTCACCGGAGGTTCCTCTGGTGAATATCGACACGCCCGTTCTTCCTGAAGGTTCGTAATGACCTTTACCGTGTTCGTTCTGATTGTCTCACCAACCACACATGCATCAAAACTCACAGGATGACCCGATTCAACAGTTGGGTCATCCGTCTTTTGGATAACGCGCTGAACTGTCCATCCCTGGAATTCGTCACTGTACATCGTCACCGTGCAAGAATCCCAATTGAGGAGACGGTTTGCCTCATCCATCAAAGATTGTAACACGGTTGCTTCATGAGGGTCCGACTTGATCCTGTCGGACATTCTTCTCACAGAAGAAAGCAATTCGGAATCAAGGAGCAGGTCATACTTTTTCGTATAGCTTTGGATCAGACCTGAAATCAGCTTCGTGAAATTTCCCAAAATGCTCACTGTTTCGAACCCAAAAGCATCTTCCGCCTTGCTGTCTGCAACAATAACTCCGACGGGTGAAACCTCCTCCTTGCCGCTTCCATAGAAAACGGGAACCGCCACCACCGATTTTACATACTCGGGTGATTCATAGTAAACCAGGAGCTCCTTCTCCGACGACGGATCAATACGGCCCAGGTAAACCGGTTTACCACTCACAGCCACCTGACTCACCACATCGTTTTCAACGGGAAAACGTTTGCCCGAAACAACATTTGAACTTTCTGTCGCGCGCGACTCCAGCACAATCTCCCCTTTTTCGTTGTTCACCCAAAAAAACATGGCAGCGTGGGCGAATACCATGTCCTTGAGCGCATGCAATACTTTTCGCATGAGAAAATTGAACTCATTCTTCGGCTCGACCTCATCCTGAAAAACATCCGAGTCGAGATCGAAGAAATCGGATATGCTAAACTCTACTATCTCCTCTTGACGTATGGTCGGTACTGATTGCACCGATTTCGTCGAGGGAACTGTTATCTCACTCTCTTGTACCTCTTTTACGATATACTTGCCACCAACAGGTGATTGGTAATCATCAAAGAGCAGTTTTTTCATATTGCCTTCGGGGGGATGTGAATACATTTCCGCTTTCGAAAACAGTGTGCGCCGCTGTTGATTCTTCCTCTCACGCCAGACGAACAGGCCAATCATAAAGAGGATCATCAAAGCACTGATGACCTTGCCGACTACTGACCAATAAAAAAAGCCGATGGTGAGTGCAATACAAACGAGAATCGGGATGGTACGTACAGGATCGTGAGCTGCTTTTTTGAGAAAATGTACCATCGAGTGGCTGCCACCATCGGTCTTTTCTTGCCATGTACTTAGAGTAAGGCAATCAATAAACGTTTCAAATCTACTCATTTGCTTAGGAAAAGTCAAGAAATTGGAGGTTATCGATGGAGAATTACTTTACCTGAACAAGGAGGGATGTTACGGATAGAGGTGATATCGGGACGACAACAGTCGGTACTCCTGGAGCTGGGATGACCATGTACTCGCGATGAGCGATGGCTCTTTGTTTTCGAGAATCAATTGCGCCACCATTGATGACCCAATCAAACGCTCTAGGCCTTTTCTTCTTATCTTGAAGTCCGCTGAAGAGAGCGAGCGGATTGTTTGCATGATGAGAATTCCCGCCTCCACGGGTCGAAACGCGGAAAAATCACTGACATCAATGAAGACTCCCTGACACTGAATTCTCCGATACTTCGAACTTGAAGGTGTAAAGTCTATCGGCACAATGTTCAGGGTGGGATTTAGATTTGTCGCAAGTAACCATGACAGCCTCTGCCCCTCAACAAACGGGGCACCGAGTGTTTGAAAAGGGTGGGAGGTTCCTCGACCTTCGGAAACGTTGGTTGCCTCCAAGAAACAGGTTGCCGGATATACCAGAGCAGTCTCCGGAAACGGAATGTTGGGAGATGGGGGTATCCACCTCAAACCTGTATCCTTCCAGAGCATTCGTCGCATCCAGTCGCGCATCGGAACGACAATAAGAAGTGCGGAGACCCTACCCTTCAGCCACAACTCTCCGTTGATCATGCGAGCCAGCTCTCCACAGGTAAGACCATACACCAAAGGGATTGGATACATTCCAACAAACGAACGAAGCGAATCGCTCATGAGTGGACCGTCGAGTTTCTCGCCACCAAGAGGGTTCGGTCTGTCTAAGACGACAAAAGGAATTCCACGCTCGGCAGCTGCCTCCATCGCCAGGCCCATCGTGCTTATGTATGTATAAAAACGGGCACCCACATCCTGAATGTCATACACAAGCACATCGACCTCCGCGAGCATTTGTGGCGTGGGCTTCTTGGTCTCACCATAGAGAGAATATACAATCACTCCCGTTTTCGGATCCCGACCATTGGAGATTCTTTCTCCCGCATCTGCTTCACCTCGAATACCGTGCTCAGGCCCGAACAACGCGACCACATTAATACCAAGCGAGAGGAGCGTGTCAACAAGATAAGTCCCGTTGCTCAATCGTCCGGTTTGATTTGTTATCAACCCCACCCGCTTGTCTCGGAGAATGTCAAGGCGTTCTTTCACAAGAACATCAGCGCCAAGCTCGACAGACTGAAGTGAAAAAGACTGTGTGACTCCCCAGCAGAACAGAAGACCCGGAAGAAGACATTTATACATGCGACTTCACTCTGGCAATTTGCCATGCGGCCATCATCATTCCATCCCAGATGGACCCGGTTTTGATCTGGTTGTCGATTTCCTCCGGAGGCAATTGAAGGACTTCAAACTGCTCGGTTTCATCAGGAACCCCACCGATAAATTGAAGATCCCGTGCTACATAGACCTTGCATATTTCATCCGTCACCCCATTGTAAGGATTGAACTCTCCGATTTCGTCCAATGTCTTTGCAGTGTACCCCGTCTCTTCTCCAAGTTCATGACGCGCCGTTTCTTCGTATGAGACACCGTTCTTAACTCCGCCACAGGGAAACTCGACGCTTTCTCGATCGCAGAGGTAGCGATACTGTTTCACGACGACGACATTTCCATTCTCCATAATCGGGATAATCAGAGAAGCGCCGTTGGTGTGTACGTAATGATACACACCCTCCTTCCCATGTGGTAACTGAAAAGCATCTTTTCTGTATTCCCACCACGAATTGTTGAAGAGAACCTGCTCCGATATTTTTCTCCACTTTTGAAGTGCCATTTTGTGTTCCCTGAAAGAAAAAAGAGAGGAGGGCTGAAAAAGCCACTCCTCACGATTGTGCTTAATACAACTTCGCGGTCAACCTACAGAAGGTCGTGCTCGGGGAAAAAAAAAGCAATTTCGATTCTCCCGTTCTCAGCCGAATCCGATCCATGGATAATGTTCTCTCCCTTACTTGATGCGAAATCTTTTCGGATAGTTCCGACAGCAGCATCTTTTGGGTCCGTTGCTCCGATGAGTGCACGAAAATCTGCAACCGCATTCTCTTTTTCCAATGCAATGGGTACACATTTTCCGGAGGTCATGAAATTCACCAACTCGGCGAAAAATGGACGCTCTCGATGAACCGCATAGAATCCCCCGCCGGTCTCTTTGGTCAGCCGTATCATCTTCATGCCGAGAATCTTGAAGCCGGCTTTTTCTATGCGGGCAATGACTTCACCACAGACGTTTTTCTTTACGCAATCAGGTTTCAAAATTGCAAGCGTGCGCTCCATTGCCATAACTGTATCGTGTCTCCTTTCAGCTTTGTAAAACTGGATTAACCCTATTTCCTTTTCGCTTTCTTTTTCACCGGATTGCGCCCCCCGACTTTTTTCCTTGGGGAAGTTCTCTTCTTGACGGCATTCCGTGAAGGGGTCCCGTTCCTTCTCCGCAGCACACGTTCCATCATCTCGCCAATCAGCGCGGGACTGTCGACTACATGAATGCCGGCCTTTCGCATGGCTGCCATTTTCTCAACCGCTGTCCCTTTTCCCCCGGCAATAATGGCTCCTGCATGTCCCATCCGGCGTCCTGGAGGCGCGGTCCGACCAGCGATAAAACCCACGACCGGTTTCTTGACATTCTTCCTGATATAGTTTGCCGCTTCTTCTTCCGCCGTTCCCCCAATTTCTCCGATCATGACGATACCGTTCGTATCGTTATCCTCATTAAAAAGTTGGATCGCATCAATGAACTGTGTCCCGATAATCGGATCTCCACCAATCCCGATGCAGGTCGATTGGCCAAGCCCACGTTCGGTCAACTGCCAGACTGCTTCGTACGTGAGTGTGCCACTTCGTGAAACGACCCCAATTCGCCCTTTCTTATGGATGAACCCCGGCATGATCCCTATCTTGCATTCACCAGGAGTAATGATTCCCGGACAATTCGGTCCGATCAAAACAACATCGTTCTTCTTGACAAATTCAAATGCTCTTGCCATATCGCTTGCGGGTATCCCTTCGGTGATGCAGACAATCACCCGGATACCAGCTTGCGCCGCTTCGAGAATCGCATCTGCGGCAAAAGCCGCGGGAACAAAAATCACGGAGGTGTTTGCTTTTGCTGAAGCGACGGCTTCCGCGACAGTGTTGAAAACAGGTACCCCCTTTTGAAAAGGATCCTTCTCGTTCCCCTTGTAGACCGTCCCACCTTTTCCCGGAGTAACTCCGGCCACAACGTTGGTACCATATTCGATCATCTGTGAAGTGTGAAATGTCCCTTCGCCCCCCGTGATACCCTGGACGACAAGACGTGTTTTATGATTTACAAGAATGCTCATTGGAACTCATTGTATTTTTATGAACGTATGCGGTGAATTAGGATTCCTGTCCTTTCAGTGTTGATTCAAGGAAGTCAGCGACACGAAGAATAGTTGGCTCGTCAAATTGCTTTCCGAGCAACTGCACTCCAACCGGCAGTCCTTTGGTGTCTGTACCATACGGAATGCTGATCCCGGGTATCCCGGCAAGATTTGCGGAGACAGTGTAGATGTCGGACAAATACATTTGCAGAGGATCGTGTGCTTTTTCCCCGAATGAGAATGCCGTTGTAGGGGAGGTGGGCATTAGGATGCAGTCGACTTCTGCAAACGCCTGGACAAAATCATTCTGGATCAGCCTGCGAACACGTTGCGCCTTCTTGTAGTACGCTTCGTGGTACCCTGCTGAAAGGACATATGTCCCGAGCATGATTCGTCGTTTGGTTTCTGCGCCGAAGCCCTCACTTCTCGATTTCGTATACATCGATGCAAGATCACGAGCTTCGTCCTCACGAAAGCCATATCTCGCTCCATCGTAGCGGGCAAGGTTCGAGGATGCTTCTGCCGTCATGAGTATGTAGTATGTTGAAATGTTGTACCGCGAGTGGGGTAAGTGAATATCATAAATCGAGGCACCAGCAGCGCGCAACACATCGATGGCTTTCTCCACATTGGAGCGGACTTCGTCGTTCAACCCGTCTGCAAACGCCTCAACAGGAAGTCCCACATTCACCCCTTTCACATCTTTTGAAAGGAACTGCGCATAGTCAGGTACTGGCACTTCCGCCGACGTGGAGTCACGTTCGTCGTGACCGGCAATAACACCGAGGACAGTTGCGGCATCACGCACTGTATGGGCAAACGGACCGATTTGATCAAACGAAGAGGAGAGCGCGACCAGTCCGTATCGAGACACGCGACCATACGTTGGTTTCAACCCCACAACGCCGCAGAAGGAGGCGGGTTGGCGAATGGAACCGCCGGTATCAGTCCCAAGCGCAGTGTGAGAGAGACCAGCAGCAACAGCAACACATGATCCACCGCTCGAGCCTCCCGGAACTCTTGTTTTGTCGACTGGATTGAGGACAGGTCCAAACGCTGAATTTTCCGTGGATGACCCCATCGCAAATTCATCCATGTTAGTTTTGCCAACAAGAATGGCATCTTCGTTCAGCAGGGCATCGACTACGGTTGCATTGTACAACGATTCGAAGTTTTCGAGAATTCGTGAGCCGCAAGTAACCTTCTTCCCCTTCATGCAGAGGACATCCTTAATGCCAACGACCATCCCGGCGAGTTTCCCTGCTGTTCCCGAGGCAATCTTCCTGTCCACACGACGAGCATGTTCGCGAGCCTCTTCATGGAATACGGAGAGAAAGGCGTTCAGTTGTTTTGTAGAGTCGATCTTTTGTAGATAGTCATCCAAGACCTTTTCGCAGGTTGTCGCCCCGGAAAGAATATTCTTCTGGGTTTCATCGAATGTCAATTCAGTCTGCATGAATGATTTGGTTGAAGTTTTCTTGTTGGAGCAGATGCAGGAAAAACGTCGAACCGAAAGAGGAACCTACGCGAGAGGACGCTTACTTAAGCTTTTCCTTCTTCTCATCGTCAAGACTTGCGGCACTTTGAATGTCCGACTGAATATTGCGCATCGCCTCACGGAACTCGCGAACGCCCTTTCCGATTGAGCGTCCTATCTCCGGCATTTTCTTCGGACCGAAAAAAATGAAGACCACGAAAAGAATCACGAGGATCTCTGTCCCGCCAATATTCTCTAACATGACATATCTCTACGATTCTTTGTTCTTTTCTTTCACCTTGGGAGGTATTGAATCCGTATCCTCCTCAATTTCACGGGTGGCCTTTTTGAACTCCCGTATGCCTTTTCCCAATCCTTGCGCAATGTCTGGAATCTTCTTCGCGCCAAAAAAGAGCAAAAGTACCATCGCAATGAGTAAAATTTCTGTCCAGCCGAGGTTTCCCATGGCTACCTCCTATCCAATTCTGTTAATGAGAGTTCATGTCCTGCTTTGGACATGCAGTAATCCACAATCGAATCAAGAATTTTCCGTCCGTCGGTATTCCTCAGCAGCGGATCGACAACACGCTCCGGATGCGGCATCAACCCCATCACGGTACCCTCTTCATTCATGATACCTGCTATGTTGGAGAGAGATCCGTTGGGGTTTGCCTGCTCCGTTATCTCGCCTTTCTCGGAGCAGTATCGAAAAAGAATCTGATTATTCTTTTCGAGGGATGCCAATGTCGCTGCATCAGTGAAGTAGTTCCCTTCCCCGTGAGCCACCGGAATTCTCAGTTTCTCACCTTTCTGGCACCGGCTCGTGAACGGGGTCTTGTTATTTTCCACTCGCAAATTGATCGTTCGGCAAACAAATCTCAGGGATGCATTACGAAGAAGAACCCCTGGAAGAAGGCCTGCCTCCAACAATACCTGAAAGCCATTGCAGATTCCAATGACAATTCCGCCAGCCCGTGCAAAATCCACAACCTCTTTCATAATCGGCGAAAACCGTGCTATTGCACCACACCGGAGGTAATCACCATAGGAGAATCCGCCCGGAAGGATAATCGCATCCACGTCCTGCAGATCGGTATCTTTGTGCCAGAGGAAAACCGCTTCCTGACCGAGGATGGTATTGGTCGCATAAAATGCATCATGATCACAGTTCGACCCCGGAAAAACAACCACACCGAATTTTACTTTCCCCCTCATGGACACTTCTCAATTTCAAAATGATAATCCTCCATTACCGGATTTGCGAGAAGGCGCCCACACACTTCCTCTGTCATCTTTCTTGCCTCTTCTTCAGTCGCTCCGTTCACTTTTAGCTCGATATATTTTCCCATGCGCACATCCTCCACCGCGCGAAACCCCATCGACGCGATGGCATGCTCAACGGCCTTTCCCTGTGGGTCAAGAATCGACTTCCGAAGCGTTACGCGGATCTTTGAAATAAACATATCATTCTCTCTCTAAACGTCCACCCGGCTCGGGCTTGAAGAATCATCTCCGCCGTTTTTCGGCCCGAGGCCGAGAGCGTGTTTCATTCCATGAACCATTGAGCGCACGAGACCCTGGAAAATAAACAACACTGCAAGGGGAAAGGCCGCATCACCACGCGTTACCGCAATCACCAGGACCGCCGCAGTTGCGAACAGGAATCGTACCGGGTTTTCTCGCACAGCTCTTCTCGAAATCTGGGGAAGTGTCTCGTACTTGATCTTGCTGACCATCAGGAGCGCAAGAATGACGGTCATCCACGGAAGCCACGCTGCGGCTTCTTCATGCAGCCCCGATGACGGGGAATAGTAACTCAACACAAAAAGAACCACCGTTATCGCACTCACTGGGATGGGAAGCCCGACGAAAAATTCTTTGTCATGACCGACAAGATTTACATTGAACCGCGCAAGACGAAGTCCCCCGAAGATCATCAGTAGCGAACTCAGAAAAATTCCTGCACCCTCCAATTGGTGCAGAGACAACATATAAACAAGAAATGAAGGAGCTGCGCCAAATGAAACAACATCGGAGAGTGAATCGATTTCAACTCCAAAGTCTGATGTCGACTTTGTCAATCGGGCCATGACTCCATCAAGAGCGTCAAATCCGGCCGCGAGAACTATAAACCATGCAGCCGCATGAAACGATCCCTCGCTCGAGTTGATGATCGACATGAAGCCGCAGAACATGTTCAACACGGTGAACAGGCTCGGAACAACGGCTCGGGTAACTTTCATGAGGAAGCCAAATTATGCAGGACGTTGCGTCTTAGAGCGCTTTCGCGATCACGGTTTCTCCCGCAACCGTCTTGTCACCGAGTTTCACCCGTATCGCCACGCTTCTTGGCATGATCATATCCACGCGTGATCCAAAGCGAATCATGCCAAACCGCTCTCCCGCTACCGAAGAATCGCCGACATGAACGTTGGCAATAATTCGACGAGCAACAAATCCGGCAATTTGCTTAAAAAGAACTTTCGTTCTTCCATTCTCCACACCAATGTGGGTTCGTTCATTTCGAAGCGAGGACTTATCATCGAACGCGACGAGGAACTCCCCAGGAAAATACTTGTAGTACGCAACCTTACCGGTGATCGGATAACGGTTCACGTGCACGTTCAGCGGCGACATGAATATGCTCACCTGCACAGCATCACCCTGAACATATTCTTCACTGTTCAGTTCCTTTATGACGACAACCTCACCGTCGGCCGGGGAGAGAACCAGGTCCTCGCCCGAAGGGGGCCGGCGTTCAGGATCGCGAAAAAAATTGAGAGTGAATATGAGGAAGAGAACGAGAACGCCGATCAGGCTGAACTTGAGGATCTTCAACTCGATGAAATACCATGACAACACTGAGCCAACCAGGACAAGCAGGGAAATAACTCCGACGAGATCATATCCATACTTTGTTATCAAAATTGGGGAATTCCTTGTAAAAAATGCGGTAAAAGGTACGCAATGGGTGTCTGAAAGTCAACGAACCGAAAACCGGGTTGGATTAATCAGATTGACTTTCGTCAGGAAATGAAGGAGATTTTACTGCGTTCCGCTCTTCCCATCGCAACACTCATTTCAATTCCATTAGGTATTTGTTGAACCTCAACGAAACGCAACAACTAAAAATACTTCAGTGGATTCTCTTCTTGATTCTCGCAGTCCCCGCATGGACACTTGTCTTTAACTCCTATGACAGCGGCATTGCGAAGCTGCCCCTCTTCTTTCTTCTCTCATGCCTGCTCCTCAGCCTCGGCCTTGCGTTTGCTATCATGAATGGTGAGCTGTTGTTCATCAAGTCTCCGGCTGATATAACTGTCCTCCTATTCCTCTGTGCGGGAGTGTTCAGCCTGTTGTTGCAACCCGTGGCAATGAACGGATTGGAAACGCTTAAGCTCTGGTTCGGCTATGGGATTTGCTACTTCGCCGGCACGCATCTATTCCGGGATGATCGTGACTTTGTTCGGCTAGCCAAGGCCCTCGTGGTCATTGGAGCCGTCGTCTGTGCGTTGGGGGCTATCCAATACTTTATCCCGAATAGCAGCACTTTCGACTTCTTTCTCGGGGAAGGTAATCGCGTCGGGTCAACGCTCGGAAATCCGATTTATCTGAGCGGGTTCATTGTTGCCCTGTTTCCATTATTATTGAGTTACTTTTTTTTCGAGAGCAATCGGTCCGTTCGTTTGTTGCTATTCATGTTCTGTTGTGGCCTTCTGCTGCTGCTTGTTGCAACTCAATCGCGAGGCAGCACTATTGCGATTGCCGTTTCAATGTTTTTCTTCCTTTCCCTTTCGCAAAAGATTAAGCGCACACATCGATTGGGAATCATGTTGTTCCTCGCCGGTGTGGCGGTTCTTCTGTTTCTTCCTCAAGTCTCTCACCGATTTGAGTCGCTTCTGGATCAAGGTTCCACGTTTGCGCGAAGAGTCGTTTTCTGGAAAGCCGGGATTGGAGCGATGGCTTCCTCGCCTCTGATGGGACATGGTGCAGGATCCTACGAGGAGACAATGCGCGAGTTCCGTGATGCTGATTACTGGATGCTGAAGAGTGAGGACATCGTCCCTCATGCACACAATGAATTTCTCGAGATCGGAGTGGAATTAGGTTTCGTCGGCCTTGCCCTATTTCTCACTGTAGTCGTGGTTGTGATGGTCAACGGAATGACCGTTTGGAAAAAAGCAGAATCCGATGGAAGAAGAACAATGTTGCTTGTTGGACTCCTGAGCGCGGTGGTGGGAGTCCTGGTCGATAATCTGGCGAACGTTTCGCTGCGTCAGCCCCCGATTGGCGCGTTGTTCTGGCTGAGCATGGGAGTGATCATTTCCCCTATTTTTGCAGGCAGATCCGCCGAGAGGATTAAATTGAGAATCCCGAAATATATCGTTGTCTTACCTCTCGCACTCTGGGGAATTGTTACGTTCATTATCGGACAAGCGGAAATCAAGAAAATCAAGAGTGACCATCACTTGATTCACGGAGTACTGGCAAAAGCACAAGGGAACAAAAACGACGCGATCGCAGAGTTCAATGCCTCTGTTCAGTCATATCCCGGAAATCTGAAGGCACTTGAGAACCTGAGCGTAACGTTACTTCAGACCAATCGGGCTGAAGAGGCATTGACGACGGTTCAAGAACTCCAAAGACTATCACCGGGCTATCCAAAATCACGTCTCATCGAGTCACTTGCACTGGCCTCAATGAGGCGATATTCCGAGGCGGGGAATGCAATCGAGAAAGAAATCGCACGTCGCGACCACCCGGAGGCATTTTATGCGCAAGCCTTGATAAGGAATGGACTACACGAACGCGAAGGAGAACTTCGATCAGTGACGATGGCACTTCGGAGGAATATTGCCGGAGGAACAAACTACAATCTCGAGAGCATGTGTCAAAGACTCGTCGAACTCTCGACAATGGTCGAAGAAAGAGAGGTTGCGAAAACGCTCCTCGAAGAACTTCGTTCCCGCTTTCCAACGGAGAAGTCGATCTTACAGGCGTTGAAAAGGGTGACCGGACAATAGGAAACTTTACCGCATGTCATCTTAACGGACTCTGAACTCGATTCTCCTGTTCCGTGCCCGCCCTTCAGGCGTCGCATTTGACGCAACGGGGACATCTGCTCCCTTCCCGCTTACCGTCAGCCTCTTCGGTGATATTCCTTGGCGCACTAGCCATGCTCGCACTGCCTCGGCACGGCGGAATGAGATCTGGCGGTTGGTCTCAACACCACCGGTGTTGTCTGTATGTCCAATAATCTCAACATCAAGCGCAGGATTTGTGACGAGTGCTCTAAGCGCTTTCTGGAGAATTCTTTCTGACTCTGCGGTAAGCGTT
>QKGJ01000194.1 GCA_003251275.1 Ignavibacteria bacterium | reverse complement strand
AATTGCCCGGACGTGTGCGGGAGGTCCGGGATCGAGTTGAGTTTGGAGCACAGTACTCGACCAAGTTCCCTGCAAATGGGAAGGAGAATTCCCTGAAAGGTATTCCCACTGCGGCTGTGTCCAGCAGTTTAAGGAAACGCACAGGTATTATCGTTGCAGGGAGTGCGGGGGAAAAAGTGCAATCCTCGGCGTATCGATTTTGCCTCTCTGCCCTCCGCTCCGGACTTCACTGCACGCAAAAGAATGATAATCCTGTGACACAGGGTTCGGGATTTTCGCTTTCTGAAATTGTTATTTCTCCTGAACCTATTTCGTATACCGGCATCGAAGTGCCGGATGCGGTCATTGTTGTTTCAGAAGACGGTTTGAAGGAACTATTGACAAAGGGGTTGTTTGAGCACCTCACTGCTGAAACGAAACTTATTATCGATGAGAGCCTCACGGTGCCGAACTGTTCCGCACAAATTCACAGGAGACCGTTCAGAAAGGAAGCTGGAGGGAAGAAAGCGGCAGCACAAGCTCTTGAATCATATAGGATAATGGCGGAAATATTCCCTGTCGGAAAATGGGCCTGAATTGTGGTGGGTTGGAACTGTCTTGATTTTTTTTGTATCTTTATCGCCAGTTAGAAGAAAAGATGTTTGATTGAAGTTTGGAGGTTGCTGTGAAAAATTATATCTCGAACCAAGATGAGTCAATACCCTTGTTCGAGAACCCGTTTCTCGACAGGTTCACCCATGTTCATTTTACGATTCCGTTATATGTCTACGTTCCGGTTGTAGGCTGGTTTTTATACCAGGCAGCCATCGACCCGTGGCTGAACACCACGGGCATCATTGTCCTTTTCGCATGCGGATTGTTTTTCTGGACATTTTCTGAGTACATCCTACATCGTTTTGTTTTTCATTATGAACCGTCCAGCAAGTGGGGCCAATACCTCCATTTCCTGCTGCACGGCATTCACCACGCTTACCCGAACGACTCCACGCGTTTGGTGATGCCGCCATCAGTGAGCATTCCGCTGGCGGTTCTGTTCTATTACTTGTTCGTGATGGTTCTTGGTGCATCGGCAGCCGGCCCCTTCTTTGCCGCTTTTATTGTAGGGTATCTCTTTTATGATATGATTCACTACGCGACGCACCACTTTGCAATGAAAAGCCGGGTTGGGCTCTTCCTCAAAAAACATCACATGCGTCATCACTATCAGAATGATGAGAAGTTTTATGGCGTCAGCACACCGATCTGGGACGTTGTGTTCGGAACAATGAAGTCAGCGGCAAAGGAGAAAGAGGTCGTCGGCACTTAAAGGTTCACCAAGAGAAGAGTTTGAAAGGGAGGGCATTATGCTCTCCCTTTTCTTTTGGTGCAAACAGTTTCCCAATCGTTGGAAAGGCGGAGCCAGATGTTTCAGTCCATGGCTCAAATTCGAACTGTTTCGTGAAGTTGCAATGGCATGCAATTCGTAACCTGAGAACCTGGCGATTTCCCTTTTTTCAAAATCGGGACTGCAATGCAAATCGAATCAAGTCAATATGTGTTTGGCCCGGTCAACTCACGACGACTGGGCCGATCTCTCGGTATCGATATCATCCCGCATAAGGTCTGCACGCTTAACTGCATTTATTGCGAGTTGGGGAGAACGACGCAACTCACCCTGGCGAGAAAGCCATATATTCGAGCAGCGGATGTCCTGCATGAACTTGACACCGTCCTCTCCTCGATGCAACCTCCGGATCATCTGACCTTTTCCGGCTCGGGAGAGCCAACGCTCAACTCGGACATCGGCGAAATGATTCGAGGCGCGCACCTGATCTCCTCATTGCCCGTTGCCGTGATTACCAACGGTACCACCCTGATCGATCCGGAGGTCAGGCGGGATCTTCGAAGCGCACAAGTCGTTCTCCCGTCGCTTGACGCAGCGACAGAATGTACATTCCACCGGATCGACCGTCCACATGGCCATGTGAGATTCAATGATGTGCTGCAAGGAATCAAGACGTTCAGGGATGAGTTTCCCGGGCTCTTGTGGCTGGAGATTCTCTTCGTGAAAGGTCTCAATGATACACCGGAGGAAATCACCGCGTTGAGAGATGCGATCGAGCGAATCAGGCCGGATCGTGTTCAACTGAACACAGTTGTGCGTCCACCGGCGGAAGAACATGTTGGTGGGCTGACAACGATGGAGCTTTACGATATTCGTGGACGGTTGGGCGAGAGTTGTGAAGTGCCGATGGAAGTGAGCAGCCAATCGGGGATGGATCAAGAGATGCGTGAAGCGATTCTCGCTTGTGTGATCAAGACTCCAAAAACCATTCCCGAAATTGCTCTCCAGCTTCACCGCCACCGGGATGAATTAGTACACTATATCACGGAATTGCTCCGGTCCGGGCAATTGGTTGAACATTGGTGGCAGGGAAACCACTTGCTGCTGTCCGCCAGGAAGAAGAAGTGAAACGCGCCAACTTGCTCGATCTGCAAGGATTTCATACGTTCGAATGGGTTCTGACCCTTATTGAGATTCGAGGCATCTAACAGAGTGACAGCGAAACAATCCTTTAATAAGAGTAGCGACGATCAACTGATCGCCCGGGCAAGGCGCGGGGACGAGAGGGCTTTTATTGAACTCGTGAGAAAGTATGACGAGACCGTCTACAAGTTCGCCTTCAAGTTGTGTCGCGATAAGACAAACGCTGAAGAGACCATGCAGGATACATTCATCAGCATGCACCGTGGTTTGAAGTCATTCAACGGGCGCTCCAAACTCAGTACGTGGCTGTACCGCATTGTTAGCAATCACTGCCTGATGAAACACCGCCGACGCAACGTCGATGCGATTATGGAATCATACGACGAACCCGTGTTTGCCGCAGGCGACGAAAAGACGCCGCGTTGGAATGAGACACCGGCTGATATTCTGATTAAGCGAGAGTTTCGCAAGCTCCTGGATAAAGCCATCCTTGATCTTCCCATGGAGTACAGAATTGTGTTCGTGCTGAGAGACCTGGAAGACCGATCGACTGCGGAGACGGCGACGATTGTCGGTTTATCGCAAGAGGCAGTGAAGTCGAGGTTGCGCAGGGCACGGGGGTTTCTCCGGGACAAACTGCATCCATATATGAGCCACCAAAGAACATTATCATCATGAACTGCCGACAAGCACACAAACATATCTGCGAATCACTCGATGAGAAAATCGATTCTCCTCGTTGCAAGGCGATCAAGAGGCACCTTAAAGAATGCCCAAACTGCCGGCATTATCTCACGAGTGTGAAGAAAACTGTCAAGCTCTACAAGAAGCTCCCCTGTCCGGATCTCTCCGCTTCGTCCCGTAAGAGGCTCTATTCGGCGCTGAAGATCGGCGGGCTCTCCTGATCATTCTCATGCTGACCCTTTTTGGCTTTTCGTGCATCTAACATGATGAACGAAAAAACGAGTTGCAATTATTCTGGAGAACACTAATGAAGAAGAATATGGGGACTATAGATCGTATCATGAGAACAGTTGTAGCACTGGCAATCGTTGTTCTTTATGTGACGGGGCAGATCAGCGGGGCTGCTGCCTTGCTATTAGGGACAATTGCGCTGGTGTTTATCGCGACAGGAATTGTGGGGACATGCCCGATCTACCTTCCGTTGCGTCTATCGACCCGAAGCAGAAATAAGAATGCAGGTGATTGATCGAACGATCAGCATCGAGGACTTGTTACAACAGTTCCCAGCGGCAGTCAGAATCTTGCTGGAACGGGGGCTTCCGTGTTATGCCTGTGGTGAGCCGGTTTGGGGGACATTGGAAGAGGTCGCGATAGAAAAGGGACTAACAAATCATGACATCGAGGAGCTTGTGCTGGTGTTGAATGAAAGTAAGTTGCAAAAGGTAACCGAATGAAAAAGTGGCTGAAGACAGTTCTCTATGTTCTGATAGGTGCAGGTGGAGGGTTTGCCTATTACTATTTCATTGGATGCGTCTCAGGAACATGTCCAATCACCTCGAACCCATATATCAGCACGTTGTATGGTGCCTCGATCGGACTTCTGATCGGGGCTGATTTGAGCAAGATCTTCAATAGAAAACAAAAGGAAAATCAATGAATACACGACATGCCGTAATCAAGCAAGTTGAGGGAATAACCTTCGCGGCCAAGGCAGACTCCGGTCATTGGGTAATGATGGATGGCGGAAAGGATTTCGGAGGGAGCGATGCCGGGGCGACGCCAAAAGAACTTCTCCTCCTCTCGCTCGGCGGTTGCACAGGAAGTGACGTGGTCTCTATTCTGAAAAAGAAAAGATCTCCGGTGCGAGGCTTCGAACTGCACGTCAAGGGAACGTTGAGCGAAGAACATCCAAAAGTATTTACGGATATCCACGTTGAGTATGTGTTTTTCGGCGATGGAATCAAAGCGCAGGATGTCGAGCGTGCAATTGATCTTTCGATTACCAAGTACTGTTCAGTATCCGCAATGCTGCGCAAAGCAGCGAACCTGACACACTCTTACAGAATCGAACCGGCAGCGGCGGTCAAAACAGAACAACCTGTCATGAGCATTTAGTGGGAGACGCACTGAATATTTCCGTCATCGGTAGCGTGTTGGGAGGAGGAGCACTCGGGTACCTCTACTCTCGATTTGTTGGTTGCAAGACAGGAACTTGCCCGATTACGCGAAACCCGTGGATCAGCACCTTTTACGGCATGCTCATCGGCTTGCTGATTGCTACTTCATAAGCAAAGGAAACAAGAAATGAAATATGGTTTTTCAAAACAGGTAAACCTCTCATTCGATCAGACCATTGAAAAGGTAACGGATGAGCTGAAAAAAGAAGGGTTTGGCGTTCTCACAACCATTGACGTTCAGGACACCCTGAAAAAGAAGCTTGATGTCGACTTCAAGCGATATACAATTCTGGGCGCTTGTAACCCGCCTTTCGCCCATCAGGCTCTGCAGGCGGAAGAAGATATCGGACTGCTACTTCCGTGTAACGTGATTGTGCATGAGAAGGAAGGGAAGACAGAAGTCGCGGCTTTCGATCCCATGGTAATGACCAAGATCGTGGAAAACGAGCAGATGGTTGAGATCGCAAAGGAAGTAAAACAACGGCTGCAACGTGTTATTGAGAAAGTGTAAGAACAGAAAAATTCATCAAATCAGGAAGGATAATTTGCAATGGCGGAGCACTTAACCACAGAGACATTCAAAACGCAGGTGTTCGATTACGAGAGGAACAAGGAGTGGAAGTTTGAAGGGAGTATCCCTTGCGTTATCGATTTTTGGGCGCCGTGGTGCGGACCGTGCCGCATGGTCGGACCAGTTATCGATGAACTCTCCAAAGAATACGAAGGGAAGGTGAATTTCTATAAAGTCAATACCGATGAAGAGCAGGAACTCGCATCGGCGTTCGGGATTCGGAGTATTCCATCTCTTTTGCTTGTGCCGATGAACGGCCAACCGAAGATGGCAGTCGGAGCGCTTCCGAAGGAATCGCTGAAGGAGGCAGTGGAGAAGGAACTGCTCGTAGCAATGGCCTGAGAGACAAACACCGGAGTATTATTAAAGCCCGCCGTTGCGCGGGCTTTTTGTTTTCCCAA
This sequence comes from Ignavibacteria bacterium, assembly GCA_003251275.1. Lineage (GTDB taxonomy): Bacteria > Bacteroidota > Ignavibacteria > UBA10030 > UBA6906 > SZUA-287. The sequence goes on along the minus strand of QKGJ01000194.1, from coordinate 10,869 downwards.
TTCTGATTCCAGAAAATTATTTTTTCTCACCCGAAGGAACTCCCTTTCGTGAAATCGTCTTCTATGCTACTCCATCGCCAATTCACTATTGGCACAATACCTGTATTTCTAGATATAGAAATCAATGAGCAGGAAATAATGCTATGAGACAAGGATCGTACAGTATTGGTGAGGCAGCGGATATAGTTGGAGTTTCAGTTCCCACGCTTCGCATGTATGAACGCGAAGGATTGATTATCCCCGAGAAGCTTCAGTCAGGTCACCGCAGATATACGGAACAGGATGTCGAGAGATTGCGATGCATTCGCAAGACCATCAGAAAGGAAAAGATCAGTATTGCTGGCATCCGCAGAATACTGGCGCTCATTCCTTGCTGGAGAATCAAAGGCTGTCCCGCCGGAGAACGGAATGCCTGCCCGGCATTTGTTTTCCATGAGGAACCCTGCTGGATGGCGAGTGAGAAATCCTGGGAATGCAAGAATGCCGATTGTCGCCAGTGTCTCGTCTATACTGCCTGCATGGACTGTGGCACTCTCAAAGAAACGATTGTTGCATTTACCACGGGCGGAACTCCTGCTTTCATGCAATGTGATGATGCTGTTGTTGCATAGTTGTATAACTGAGATACAAGGAAAAAGAAAATGAAAAAGCTCGTAATACTTGGTGCCGGAACAGCTGGGACAATGATGCTTAACAAATTGAGCAATGTTCTGGACAAGAACGAATGGCAAATAACGATCGTTGACCAACACGAAACTCACTACTATCAACCAGGCTTCTTGTTCATTCCATTCGGTATTTATCAGCGGAAGGACGTTGTCAAGCCGAAAAGAGACTTCTTCCCCACTGGGGCGAATGTAGTGATGTCCGAAATCGATCGCATCGAGCCCGAGAAAAATCAGGTCATTCTCAAGAATAACGTGGTTCTGCCGTATGATTACCTCATCATTGCTACTGGTGCGCAAATACGACCGGAAGAAGTGGAAGGGATGAAGAATGGCCAATGGCACAAGAGCATCTTTGATTTCTACACAGTCGAAGGAGCGTGTGCGCTTGCTGATTTCTTCAAGCATTGGGAAGGAGGGAAACTCGTGGTGCACGTAACGGAGATGCCGATCAAATGTCCCGTTGCGCCGTTGGAATTTGCCTTCCTTGCCGACTCGTATTTCACCGAGCGCGGCATGCGGGACAAGGTCGATATCACCTTCGTGACGCCCCTTCCCGGTGCATTCACGAAACCGCGTGCGTCGTCCATATTGGGGGATTTCTTGAACAAGAAGAATATCCACCTGACGTCTGAATTCAACATTGCCCGGGTGGATAATGAAGCGAAGAGAATAGTTTCATGGGATGAAGTGGAAGTTCCTTTCGACGTTTTGGTTACGATTCCAACCAACATGGGCGATCCTGCAATCCAGCGAAGCGGGCTGGGAGATGAACTCAATTTTGTCCCCACCGACAAGAATACGCTCGTCGCGGAAGGACAGAAGAACATCTTCGTGATTGGCGATGCAACGAATCTCCCCAGTTCAAAAGCCGGTTCTGTGGCGCACTTTGAGGCGGATATCCTGCTGGAGAACTTTATGAGTGTGGTGGAGGGACGCGCACCTTCACAGAAATTTGATGGGCATGCAAACTGCTTTATCGAATCGGGTTTTGGGAAGGGAATCCTCATCGACTTCAACTACGATACGGAGCCATTGCCGGGGAAATTTCCTCTGCCGGGGGTGGGACCATTCTCACTCCTCGAGGAGACGAAAATGAATCATTACGGTAAAGTCATGTTTCGCTGGATGTACTGGAATTTCCTCCTGAAGGGACAGGAGCTACCCGTTGAGTCCAATATGACAATGGCAGGAAAAAGGATGTAGTTATGAACGAGAAGAATATTCAAACACAGATCGAGGAACTCAGTCAGAAGATGGATGTGATTCTGGAAGAGATTGAATTGCAGAGGCGTCACCGGAGAGAGATGGATGATCTCAAAGACGACCTGATGCGCGTCGGAAAGGATATGTATCAAACCGCCATTCACGAGTTGGAAGATGTGCACGATCACATGAGCACCGGCGACGCGCTCTTCCTTGCAAAGAAACTTCTCCGGAATATTAACACCATGACCGCGATGTTCGAGCAACTTGAAAGCATCAGGGATTTCGTCAAGGATTTTGCCCCAATCTCACGTGAGCTGAGCATCGACGTGATGCATACGCTGGATGAATTTGATCGGAAAGGCTACTTCGCCTTCATGAAAGAATTGTCTGCCGTTCTTGACCGGATCGTCACCTCGTTCACAGTGGATGATGTCCGAAGTCTGGGCGATAATATCGTAACGATTCTTAACACGATCAAAAGCCTGACACAGCCGGACATGCTGCACACGATTAACAATGCCGTGAATGTCTACACGAAGCTCGATATCGAAGTGAAGGACGACGTTTCGTTTCTCAAACTCATCAAGGATTTCAACACGCCGGAAACGCGAAAGGGACTTGCTTTTGCAGTTCAATTTCTCAGGAGCCTGGCCGCTCCACCGGTTGCACAACAACTTCACCCAGCATCGACAAACTAAAGAACCAAGGAGGAAACAATGGTAGTCGCAACATCACCTGCAATGACACTCGCCCGGGATGCGGACGGTAATCTTGCAAATCGCGCAGACTGGACAAAGGAAATAGCAGTTCAGCTGGCGATGGAAGAAGGGATTACGGAGCTTACCGATCGACATTGGCTGGTTATTACCTACATGAAGGAGCAGTTTGAAGCGAAAGGCGATGCGCCGTCTATCCGCAAACTGACCAAAGAGAGCGGCGTTGAAACGAAAGAACTGTACGCACTCTTCCCAAAAGGCCCGGCCAAGAAAGCAGCGAAGATCGCCGGCCTTCCCAAGCCAAAAGGCTGCATCTGATAAGGAGATACGAACATGACTGACAACAATCATCAACCAATTGAAAAAGTATCAATCGTTGTGTCGAAAGGATCACTCGAGGGAGTGTACCCCGGATTAATCATGGCAAACGGCGCGCGCATGGAAGGAATTGATGCCTCGCTCTTCTTTACCTTCTTCGGTCTCGATGCGATCATCGATAAACGCATGGACAAAATTAAGGTTGCTACCGTGGGCAATCCCGCGATGCACATTCCAACACTTCTTGGCGCAATTCCGGGGATGTCCTCCTTTGCAACGTCGAAGATGAAGAAGGAGATGGAAACGCTGGATATTCCACCCGTGCGGGAGTTTCTGGAAATGATTCATGATGCGGGAGGAGACCTGTACGCGTGTAAGGCAACAGTGGACATGTTTCATCTTACCAAAAAAGACTTCTGCCCTCAGGTGGACGACATCATCTCCGTCGGCCAGTTCTATGAAAAGGCCGCTGGTGGACAGATCATCTTTACCTGATTCGACCTTTCGGCCCTGGATCAATTTAAAGAGAGCCCGTTGCGAACGGGCTCTCTTGCTTTTGTGGCCTTTGGTCGTGTGTGATACTACTCGTACACAGTCGACAGTTTCTCTGCCGGTGTGGAGGGAGATCCGGTCATGTCTTTTGCCGGCTCCTGAGCATCGCGAGCTGCCATTGCCGTTACATTGACAATATCAGCGACTTCATTTCCCGGTATAAGCAGATACACAGGCTTGTTCATTCCGAGCAGGATCGGGCCGATCGTCTCCGCGCCACCAAGACGTGTAAGGAGTTTCGTTGCGATGTTTGCAGATTCGAGGTTCGGGCAGAGTAGTACGTTTGCATCTCCTTTCAATGTGCTGAACGGATAGAGCGAATTCAGGATTTCGGGGACCACCGCGGTATCGGCCATCATCTCTCCATCGACGATGATGTCCGGCGCACGTTGTTTAACCATCTCAGCAGCTTTTGCCATTTTATCGGACCGGGGATGGCGGGTACTTCCGAAGTTGCTGAATGAGAGCATCGCGATACGGGGTTCGATATCGAAGCCGCGCACCTTTTCTGAGGCAAGGATGGCAATGTTTGCAATGTCCTCGGCTGTCGGATCAAAATTAACCGTTGCATCCGCGATGAACCGAACATCGTTTTTGAAAAAGAGCATATACATCCCGGCGACGGTGGTGATGCCGGAGAGGGGTTGGATAACCTGCAGCGCTGGCCGCATAGTATCGGGATAATGTTGGGTGAGGCCCGCGACAATACCGTCGGCATCTCCCGTCCTCACCATTGTCATGCCATAGTAAATCGGTCGACGCATCATGGTTTGCGCATCTGCCCGGGAAATCCCCTTCCTCTTTCGCATATCGTAGAAGAGCCCCATGTACTCATCGAACTTTGGTGAAACCGCCGGGTCGATGATCTCGACGTCGCCCAGGTCAAGATCGAGCATCTTGATTTTCTCGCGAATTGCATTCTGGTTTCCGAGCAGCACGGGAGTCGCGATTCCTTCGTCAAGGATAATCTGACTGGCGCGCAGTATTTTCGCTTCGATTCCTTCAGGAAATACAATGCGCTTTTTGGATCGCTGGGCCTTGTGAATAACGACGCGCATGATCTCCTTCGATCGCCCGAACCTGCTTTCAAGAGAATCCCGGTACGCGTCCATGTCCTTGATAACGCTTCGCGCGACTCCTGTCTCGATCGCGGCGCGGGCAACCGCGGGTGCAACCCATAAGAGCACACGCGGATCGAATGGCTTTGGGATGATGTACTCCCGTCCAAATTTGATTGGATTGCCGCCGTACGCTTTGATCACTGAATCGGGAACATCTTCTTTTGCAAGATCTGCCAATGCTCGTGCGGCAGCGAGCTTCATCTCATCATTGATCGCGGTGGCGCGAACGTCGAGCGCGCCGCGGAAAATAAATGGAAAGCCGAGGACGTTGTTCACCTGGTTCGGGTAATCCGATCGCCCTGTTGCCATGAGCACGTCGGGTCGTGCAGAGAATGCATCTTCGAACGTTATCTCCGGGTCGGGATTCGCCATGGCAAAAATGATGGGGTTGGGTGCCATGCTTTTCACCATTTCCTGAGTTAACAAATCCTTCACCGACACACCGGCAAACACGTCCGCCCCTTTGATGGCATCGGCCAAAGTCCGTGCTTTCGTCTCAACCGCAAATGTCTCCTTATACGGATTCATCCCCTCTTTTCTTCCCTTGTACACTACACCCTTCGTGTCGACCAGCAGGAGGTTCTCCTTCTTAATTCCGAGCGTGAGATAGAATTTTGCACAGGCGATGCCCGCTGCCCCCGCGCCGCTGAAGACAACCTTTACATCCTTCATCTTCTTCCCGACGACTTCGAGCGCGTTCAATAGGCCAGCTCCCGAGATGATTGCCGTTCCATGCTGGTCGTCATGAAACACGGGAATATTCATGATCGCCTTCAGCTTTTCCTCGATGGCGAAACACTCTGGCGCTTTGATATCTTCGAGATTGATCCCGCCGAATGTCGGCTCCAACGCCTTGACAATACGAATGATCTCTTCGGGGTCCTTTGTATCTAACTCAATATCGAAAACATCGATATCCGCAAACCTTTTGAAGAGAACTCCTTTTCCTTCCATCACCGGCTTCCCGGCAAGTGCCCCGATGTCTCCCAGACCAAGGACTGCCGTGCCATTACTGACAACAGCAACAAGATTACCCTTCGCAGTGTATTTGTACCCGTCTTCCGGATTTGCTGCGATCTCCCGGCATGGATCGGCCACTCCGGGCGTGTACGCGAGGGAAAGATCTCGCTGTGTTGCACACGGCTTAGTGGAAACGACCTCGATTTTTCCCCTCCGCCCCTGGCTGTGGTAATCGAGAGCGTCTTGCTTGCGTATCATTGTATTATCCTTCCAAAAATTTCAAGAAAACTAATAATCAGTCATTCGGTGCGATGGTACATAGCGGTTGGAGATGTAAATACCACAGGTCAATTTGGCAAAGCCCATGCCACCAATGCTTGGATGTATGGAAGCAAAATAATCGTTTTTGGGATGATTCGCTTCCTTGCTTTTGTAAACCTGCGAGGATTGGGAAGGTCATTCTTAATTGTGGAAACCGTGGATGTATCGCACCATCCGGATTTCCGGTAACCGCAGGAGTTGTTGCCGAATATATCTACACCTCATGTGGTGTTTGTCGGCAATTGCATTCTTGATTATGGAGGTTGATGAAGGCTGGTCTTTCCGTTCGGAAATCAAAACTAGGTGTTGCAATCATCATCAATTCCATCAAATGGAAGTCCAGGGGATGTTCTCGTGTACCCCGGGTGGCTCATAACCCGATGCAGGGAACGAACATATCATACTCAAAACAAACCGGCAAGATCCACTCTCTTGGCAGGTTTATTGAAAGTGATGAAATTAGAAATTGTTTTTTCACAATACTCTCCGAGAGGAGGTCGCCCATGTCAGCCGTTCTTGCAATTTGCTCTGCGCTGGTGTTGCTCTTGTTCGAGCTCATCAGACGCAATGCGCCAAGAGTTCACGATAAGCCGGTCTTTCTCCCACGGTACATTCATCCAGGCCATACCTGGTTGAGGATGAATGAGGACGGAGAAGCGGTTGTCGGCGTTGACGATTTCACCCAGAGGATTATCGGCTCACCTACGGCGGTGACGATGCCCAAGCTTCTGCACAAGGTGCAACAGGGTGAGCCGGTTATTCAGATCACGAATGGCGAGCGTACTGTCTCACTCGTAAGTCCGGTGACAGGGCGGGTAATTGAAAAGAACGAAATGGTTCAGCATGATCCATCAATAGTGAATCTCTCCCCCTATCAGGATGGCTGGCTATTCAAGGTTCATCCTCGCAAGGCTCGAGTGGAGGTTTCGAATCTCTTCACCGGCCGTTGGGCGTGGGCATGGCAGGAAACGGTGAATGCGCAGCTACAGAGATTTTTTTCGACCACCCCGGCTCTTATGCTCCAGGATGGAGGACTCGTCATTCCACATTTGGCGGAGCGCTGCTCCGATGAAGAATGGAACGCTCTTGTCCAGGAGTTTTTCTTAATGCGCGATAACAAAGAACATCCCTGCGAAAGGAGGGAGGAATTGTAATGACTGTCTTACTCGTACTTACCATGGTTTCTATCTTTCTCCTCATTGATTTTTTCAGTGAAAAAAAGAAAAAGGTTGAATCGTTACGATCAACGGGCCTTTCCCCGACGGCGTGGCGCTATCTTCATGAAACCGGGGTCGCACCGAATCACACGTGGCTGCGGCCGGATCCGGATGGGCTCGTGACAATGGGAATCGATCACTTCCTCTGCGGTCTTGTCGGTTCCCCGGATGCAATTACTCTTCCAAGAGCGGGGAATCGCATAGACGCCAAAAGTGGGACTATTGAAATTCAGAAGGATGGAAAGGTCCTCCATCTTTTCCCGCCGATTGCAGGCCATGTTATTTCGGTGAACACCGAACTACTCAGGAACCCGAAAGGAATAGGCCGTGACCCCTACGGCGCAGCTTGGTGTCTCAAAATACTACCGGACGACCCCGTCATCCGGAACGTTTTTCAAATCCCAACCTCTGTTGAGTGGATCCGAACGCAGCTTGACAAGGCAAAGGAGTTTCTCGCGAACAAAGATACCGGAGACGGCATTCTCGAGCCGGTGTTCCTGCAAGATGGGGGACTTCCCGTTGATGGGGCTTTGACCGGTTTTGACAAGGAAGTGTGGAGGGAGTTCGAAGAAGAGTTTCTATGCCTCGGGAAATCCGTTGAGCGCAGCCGGAAGGCGGTGTTATCATGAACACTCCAATGGGACTCCTGATCGACATCACGAAATGCGTTGGCTGTGGCGAGTGCATGCGAGCCTGTGCAGACGCAAACGGACTCCCTCAGGAGGAAGCGAAGCAGTTATCAGCTGAACACTACACAGTTCTGCAAGCGTATCACAATGATGAAGTGTTCGTTCGCCGGATGTGCATGCATTGTGTCGATCCGACTTGTGTCTCAGCATGTCTTGTTGGGGCGTTCAGCAAGACGAGTCAGGGGGCGGTGCTCTACGATGCGGATAAATGCATTGGCTGTCGGTATTGCATGCAGGCATGCCCGTTTCAGGTCCCGCGATATGAGTGGTCAAGTCTCATTCCGAGAGTGCAAAAATGCAGAATGTGCGCAGAACGGGTAGCAAATGGAGGCGTGACGGCGTGCACAGAGGCATGTCCAACGGGTGCGACAATGTTCGGTGTAAGGGATGAACTCATTCATGAAGGTCGCCGCAGGATCCAGGAGGCGCCTGAAGAATATGTTGACCATATTTATGGATTGACGGAAGCAGGCGGTACCTCCGTTATGTATCTTTCCGGAATTCCCTTTGAGGAATTAGGTTTCCCGAAGGATCTTCCGACAGAACCTATCCCTCAACTGTCATGGAGAGTACTTTCTCAGATCCCGAAATATTCTGTTGCCGCCACCGTTCTGCTGATGGGTATCCATTGGATTACTGCAAGGCGCGTGGAAGTAGCCAGATTTGAGGCGGAAGAGGAACGTCTGAGACTACAGGAAAAGATCCACGAAAGACACGGAAACAATACTGGAAAGGGAGGGGAGTCACGATGAAGAAAACAACGAGTGGCCTAGCTGTCTGGAAAATACTTGCCGGTTCTTTCTTATTGCTTGGCCTTGTTGCCGCGATCGACCGGTATTCCCGCGGGCTCGGAGCAACCACAAATTTGTCCGATACGTTCCCCTGGGGGCTCTGGATTGGGTTCGACATTCTGGTTGGGGTTGGCCTCGCGGCCGGAGGGTTCATTGTTGCAGGAACGGTCCACATTCTGAATCTTGAGCGATTCAAACCGATCCTACGCCCGAGCATCCTCACGGCTTTTCTCGGATATCTCCTGGTGATTGCAGGCTTGATGGTTGACCTCGGTCGGCCGTGGGCGATCTGGCATGCATTGATATATTGGAACCCACGATCGGTGATGTTTGAAGTAGCGTGGTGCGTTATGCTCTACACAACCGTGCTGGCTCTCGAGTTCAGTCCCGTCGTCTTTGAGAGATTCAAACTCCGTCGGGCACAGCGAATTATCAAGAGCATTGCAATTCCGCTTGTGGCGGTGGGCGTTCTTCTCTCGACCCTTCATCAATCCTCTCTTGGATCGTTGTTTCTGATTATCCCGGGAAGGATGAACCCTTTGTGGTATTCAAACATCCTGCCTTTTCTTTTTATTATCTCCTGTGTTGCAGCAGGTCTGAGTATGATCATTTTTGAATCATACCTCTCGTCGAGAGTCTTCAAGAAGGAGATAGAACTGCCGCTTCTTTCGGATATCTCACGCGTCATTGCTGTTGTCCTTGCTCTGTACTTCACTGTGCGTGTGCAGGATCTCATCAGTCGGGACGCACTGCAGTTGGTCTTTCAGCCGACGTATCAAAGCGTACTCTTTCTTGGAGAGATGCTGGTGGGAGTCGTTCTTCCGTTTTTCCTTCTTCTTTCAAAACGAATGAGAGCCAGCAAAACAGGGCTTTTCTATTCTTCGCTGTTTGTGATTCTTGGATTTGTTGCCCATCGGATTAACACAGCCATTACCAGCATGGAGCAATGGCCCAACAAGGTCTACGTTCCTTCCTGGCAGGAGCTGGCCATCACTATCGCTTTAGTGACCGCCGGGTTTGCGACCTTTGGAATCATGGCACGTTACTTTCCGGTCTTTGCAACGGAATCTCCATCCAATGAAAAGCGAAAGAGCCTTCGATTCGAGCAGGTGGTGTTCGAGACCAGCCCTTCGGATAGCGCTGTACCGGCAATTGGAAAGCCCGAATAATTTCGTACCGGATGGACTGAAATATTTGTCGGGAGTTTTTCCTACGAATGAGAAATGAGAAACCCTCATGTGGAAAAACATCAATAGATATTCGAATATGAGTGACTTCCCATGGCATGATTTGTGACCAAACCCTTCAGTAGGTTAGCCCATTCCAATGAGGTCACCCGATGCGGGTTACTCAGACAATCGCATTTCGTCTTTTCCTCCTCATCGCCACCTTGCAGGTCGTCATTCTGACGATTCTTGCCATTATCAGTATCAACATCCAGCAGCAGCATTTGATGGACAACGTCGTCTTAAGCGCGCAACGCGTGAGTGATGTTATTGTGCGATCGACGAGATACAGTATGCTTCTCAACCGGAAGGAAGATGTTCACGAGATCATCAATTCAATAGGAGGTGAGCGCGGGCTGGAAGGGATTCGGATCTACAATAAACAGGGGACTGTCATCTTCGGCACCTCCCCCGGTGACGTGCACACAACCGTGGATATGGATGCGGAAGCATGCGTGAGCTGTCACGGAGAGAACGGCCTCGGCGGATCTCATCCACCCGCTTCCTCCAAGCTCTCACGTATTTTTTCAAAGGCTTCCGGCGACAGGATCCTCGGGTTGATAACACCCATTCGCAATGAAAAACAATGTGCCGACGCTTCATGCCATGCGCATCCGCAGGAGAAAACAATACTGGGTGTTCTCGATGTAAAAATGTCTCTGGCGCAAGCCGATGCCCGCATTCAGGAAAGCGCCCGCCAGCTGGTTATGCTCTCCGCGTTTGGGGCGTTCTTGACAGCGCTGGTTTCCGGAGTATTTATCTGGATCATACTTCGAAGGCCAGTGCGACTGCTTATGACCGGAATGGAAAAAGTAGCAGGGGATGACCTCCAACATCGAGTGGTGGCTCGTTCGAACAATGAATTCGGCCAGCTTTCAAAAGCATTCAACACTATGACTTCGGAACTTGAGAAAGCGCGGAACGAAAACGAGGCCTGGTCGAACACATTGGAGGAAAGGGTTCGCGAGAAGACCAACGATCTCAATAGAATTCATGGCCACCTCCGGCGTATCGAGAAGATGGCCTCTCTTGGAAATCTCGCTTCGACGGTTGCTCATGAACTCAACAATCCCCTCGAAGGTAT